>JAAYKZ010000329.1 GCA_012522165.1 Clostridiales bacterium | reverse complement strand
TAATTAATGTTCAAAAGGCTGGACAAAATAGTAGAAAAATCAAAGCCTCCCTTACCACTGAGCATGGCTCTATTGATGTATGGTTTAGCCTTGCCAAAATATCTAACAGGTGGTTTATTACTAGTTTCCCGAAAATCACTAATATTGAAGCAGCTGTACCCTTAGCAGCTGAAGAAAAAGGAAATGGACATATAGAATATCAAATGGATGTGGATGGAACCCATCTATATTGTGCTTTCCCATCTCATAAAAGTGCAATCACTATAGGTTTACCTGTTTCCCTTGTACTAATAGAAGACTATATTGTTTTATATGAACACATGATCCCCATACATCTAAATAGGATAATGTCAGCATCAGACAGCCATATTGAAGATTCTAAGCTAGGATACATCAATTTAGAATCAACTTTAAATGTATATGAGATTACCGATAATACACCTGTTTATCAGAAAAATTCCATTTTACCAATAGGCGTTAAAGATGTTATCTTATACCATTCAGCCTCACCAAGGAATAAAACCCTAGTAGCATATGTTGATTTAAGAAAATTGCCGAATGATATTGTTCGTGTTGTTTTAAAGGATACAGAGTTTCAAAATCTTGTACATCCAGAAGTAAGATTATCCTCTACTCATGGCCTAACTATAAAAAACATTGTTGATGATATTGAGTTTAATATAGAAAAGGACCAAGAGATTGTGTTTAAACACGATGGCGAAAAGGGTAGCCAGCTATTTAATAAGGATAATTTAATAGCTTCATCCTCTAATCGTTGGTATATTTCTCCTAGAAATGAAGGTAATATAATTGTTAATAGTATTATTCGAGCTCAAGCTCAAGGATCATCTGGTACACTTTATAGAGGAAATATAGAAATATCTAGTGGTGACAATGGATTGATAATAGTTAATGAAGTAGGTTTGGAAGAATACCTTTACTCAGTTGTCCCTAGTGAAATGCCCGTCAAGTTTGGTCTTGAAAGCCTAAAGGTCCAGGCTATTGCTGCACGTTCTTATGCTGTTAGAAGTCTGAAATCCAGAGGCTATGCCCGTTTAGGGGCCCATGTTGACGACAGTACCTCTAGTCAAATGTATAATAATATCCAAGAACATCCTGTTGCCATTCAAGCTGTTGATGAAACACGAGGTCTAGTACCCGTATTTGAAGATCAAATTATAGATTCTCGCTTTTTTTCTACCTCCTGTGGCTATACCGCTAATTTCCATGAAACCTGGAGTATAGACGATGTTTTCCCCAGCAAAGAAATTCCCTACTTGACGGCCCAGCCTCAATTTGAAGGAGATGCACCTAGCCTTTACAATGAAGAAAATTTTAGAGCTTTTATCAATCAAAAAAATTTACAAGGCTATGACCGATACTCTCCATTCTTCCGCTGGTCTTTCTCCATGAAACGGGAGCAGCTAGAAGCTGTACTGCAAGAAAATCTGGCTGTACTGCAAAAAAAACAGCCCTCCTTTATCCTTACAAGGGATAATGACGGATCTTTTAGTCAGAAGCCAATCCCTGAAAACATAGGCCAATTACAAAATATAGTACCTATTAAAAGAGGTCAAGGTGGCAATATTATGGAATTAGAAATCACTACCACTAGTGGGGTCTACAGAGTTATAAAAGAGCTCAACATAAGACAGCTCTTAAAGCCAGTTAATCTTATCCCTGGTGAAAAACCTATTGAGATATATCGCCATGACAACAGCATAGTAACTGACTTTCCTATTTTGCCTAGTTCCTTTTTCTATCTAGACATAATCCGGGACAAAAATGGAAATCTTTCCAATGTTACATTTACTGGAGGAGGGTACGGTCATGGGGTTGGCATGAGCCAGTACGGCGTATATGGCCTATCTCTCTTAGGTAAATCTTATACAGAAATAATTGAACATTTTTATCCGGGAAGCAGACTTGAAAGTTTATACTAGAAATTCCCTAACCTTATTAATTAAAGCTTCTCTAGTATTATCTATTTCCTCGTTAATTACCATCTCCAATAGTTTATTGAGAATAACCCCTATTTTTTTTCCTTGGGGAATACCTAGAGCAATGAGGTCATGACCGTCAATAGCAAGATCCTTTAAGGTTATACAAAGATCCTCTACCAAAACAGCATCAAATCTTTCTTCAATAGCATCTAGTCTATCTAGTTTTTCCTTGCAATACAACGGTTTTTTAGCCAAAGCATCAGCCCTCATTACCTTTAACAATCTCCTGAACTGGGTTTCTCCAATTTCACTAAGTAGCCTTTTAATGCTTTTAGAAGTTAAAGCTATTTGCATACTATGGTACTTAATTAGCTGCACAATATCATTTATATGCTTATTTGAAAATCTCATTCTCTTTAATATTTTTTTTGCCATATGCGCAGATATTTCAGCATGACCATAAAAGTGACCTACACTATTTTTATCTAATGAAAAGCATCTAGGTTTACCAATATCATGAAAAAACATTGTGGTTCTTAAAACAATGTCTTTATCAATTAATTCTACTGATTTTAAGGTATGTTGATATACATCGTATATATGATAATTGTTTTGATGATCAAAACCAACCATATCTTTAACTTCAGGTATTAAAAAAATAATAATTTCCTTAAATTCCATCAGTGTGTCATAGATCTTTTCTCCAAGTAAAGTCTTACAAAATTCAACAGTAATACGCTCCTGGGATATATTTTTTAGTAAGTACATACATTCAAACATGGCCTTTTTTGTTCTCTCTTCAACTTCGAAGCCCAAAACGGATGCAAATCGAATTCCCCTAAGTATTCTAAGGGCATCTTCGGAAAAACGCTCTACTGGATCACCCACACATCGAATTAAGCCCTTTTTTATATCTTCTTGTCCTCCAAATGGATCTACTATATGCCTATCCGTCATGGCACAAGCATTAATTGTAAAATCCCTACGCTTTAAGTCCTCGACAATGTTTTTGGTGAAATATACTTTATCAGGTCTACGTCCATCGGAGTATCCATCATCAATTCTATAGGTGGTAATCTCGATTAACTCCTTGTCAATAAGGACAGCTACAGTACCATGCTTGAGTCCAGTATCTATCTGATAATAATTCTTAAACACCCTTTTTATTTCCTCTGGAGTAGCCGAGGTAGTAATATCCCAATCGTCTGGTTCTTTTCCCAATAAGGAATCTCGAACACAACCACCCACAACATAAGCTTCATATCCAGCTTGATGAAGTTTATCTAATGTAAATTTGATTTTATTAGGAATATCAATATTTAATGTGCTCATCTTTTGCACCTCATGAACAAATTTGTAATCTTTTCTCTAAGTATTACAAAAGTTGAAGCTTACACATCCTACTTTTTTACCTTTCTTGTATAAAAAAATATCCCTACTATAAAAATAACACCTATTAACCCTACTATAGGATAAAGGGTATTTACTATTGAAGAAAATCCAAGAAAAGAAAGTAAGGATGCCAGACACACTATTAATGTAGCCGTTATTATATGATTAATACCAAATCTATCATGAAAAAAGGAGGTCATAGAGAACAAATTGCCTACTAGGGTTGTGAAAATAGCACCCCACACAACTAAAGAATAAAGAATTGAAAAAAAACTGGATTTATTAGAAATAATATAAAGAACTGGTATTTCATAATCGAAAATATAAGGTATATGTGCTAGCAAGCAATAATGACTGGTTAACAGCATGGCTCCCAAAATGCTTCCGCCTAACAATCCGCCTAGCTTTAACACATCTCTATCCCTAAATTCTTGCCCTAGTCTTGCCAGTACTCCAGTGCTGAAGATTATATTAAATGACGCATAAGATATTCCTTGTTTGATAAGATGAATTGTGCTTGCCTCTACAAAATTAATTTGACCCTCAAATGAGTTTTTTGCAAATAAAGTTATGACAATTATTATAATCTGAAAAGACAAAATAGCACTTACTAGTATTTTGTTGATAGATAATATTCCACTTATACCAAATCCGATAGTGACTATAGCTGCCAATGCAGTTATGGTAACTCCGACTAGATATGATGTCTTACCAAATTCTTGAAACATAGCACCAGCTCCAGCCAACATAGCCATGTTGATAACCATCATAGAAAAAAGCAGGTAAATGTTGATAACAGGAGAGAGAAATCCAAACATGGTATCTATTAATTTTCCAAAGGAGGAGGCCTTTAGCTCCATCCCCAATAAAAGGATCCGGGTTCCAACAAAAGTAAATAGAAAAGAGGAAATCAAAATTGCCCATAGGGCCTTATATCCATATATGGTGAAAAAACTCATTACTTCCTGTCCTGATGCAAATCCTGCTCCAACCACTGTACCTACATATGCAAAGGCTATTCCACCTGCTATGCCTACTTTTTTACTTTTATCCATCATATATTCACTCTCCCTAAAATTCCGGCTTTAATATGAATTCTATAGCCTAGTGACTATATATTTAATTGGGAGAGTAAATATGAATAAATCTCTAAGTATCTTTAGAACCCGATTCTTTTATCATCATTATAGTACTGAAAGGATCAAAGGAAATGTTAAACTGGAGAACATCTCCCACTCTACATCCTTTTGGCAAGTACTCAATAGGAATTACAATACTTTCATTACTGTGTTGAGGACAGATAATTCCCTTATCATCCTTCAGATCCTTTAATACAGCTCTCCACCTCATACCCTAACCCCCTCCTTTACTGCTTAATGAGTCAACTATTATCTAATACCTTCTTTATTCTATTAAGGTTATTATAAAGAGTCGAATAGGTAATATCATAGTAGTCCGCAATATCTTTCTTTTTAATGTATATATCCTGATCAATACAATAATATAGCTCTAATGCTGCAGCCCAAGCCTCATATTTTTTAATCTTAGGTAAATCATCGGGATACAGAGCTTTAACAAATTTAGTCCATATCATTTCTATAATCTCTTCGTATCCTTGCTGATATCTGCCTTCCATCTTATAAGTGGCGATATTAAGCACCATTTCCATTTCTAAGGGCATTTCAAAATAATCCTTATCTAAAAGATCTACTTTTACCTCTAAAATATCATCATCCACATAGGTTAAATAGGGCTCCTCAGCAGCCATCTGTTTTAATAGACCTAAAGCTTCAGTTTTTAACTCTTCGCTCTCATTTACCATCAACAAAAATTCCCGAAGAAACTCCTCTGCTTTACTGTCGTTAAAAGACGCTACCACGTTTAAAATTGCTTTCTTTATTAAATCATCATTAAGTCCTAATCCCCATCTTAACAAAGTAATAAGATTATCATCATTTTTCCATCTTACTAGCAATTCTCTCTCATCAAGCCTCAGAATATTATTTAACTCTTTAATCCTACGTAGGATTTCATCATAGGGAACTTGAAAATGATAGAATATTTCTCTACTGCTATCTTTATGGTTTGCATATTCCTGGGCTAAGCGAATGTAATAGTTACTTATAGCATTGGCTGGATCAATTTTGCTTATCTTTCTCCAATGCTTAATAGCATCTTTATATTCCTTTAGATTAAAATGGGATGCTGCTACATAGTGAAGAACACGAATATCATATGGTTTATAATGCAGTAATTGTTTTAACACTCGATTGGCCAGTCTGTGTTCTTTCAATTCACATAAAGTTACAGCTATCTTATGAAGTTCTTCTGGATCCTGGGTTTTAAAATTAACAATTTTATCTAAGTATTTCTGACTACTTTCTAAGCCATCCCTTTCATTTATAAAAAGACATATGTTACAGTTTGCATGAATGTTTTGAGGATCCATAGCCAGAACTTCCAAGCTTGTCTCTATAGCCTTGTTAACCTTTCCATCACAAAAGTAAGCTAAAGATAAATTGTTCTTGACAAAAGTAAGGGTAGGATCTAATTTAACTACCTTCTCTAGTTTGCTAATCGCTTTCTTATAATCTCCCCGGTCTAAAAGATACTTACCTTCAGCAGCTAAATTGTATATACTTTCCCTATCTGAATCAAAAATATTATAGCTATCTTCGTAATACTCATATTCTTCTAGAACATCTAATAAATCCGTCGCTTCTTCCGAATACACCCCATTAGGGTCTATATCTAAATACATTTCCAAACACTCGACTGTCCTAGCATAATCTTGCATGCACAAAAAATTACATCCTAAACCAAAATATCAATCAACCACATCTGTG
>JAAYKZ010000328.1 GCA_012522165.1 Clostridiales bacterium | reverse complement strand
TTGCATATCAAAGCATAAATCCTTTGAGCATCATCAAAGTTGTAGGTCAGCCTATTATTTTGTCTTTCTTTATCATACCATACAATAAGCTCACTATCCAAGGTATCCATACTATGACCATGTAAAGCATATTCCGCATTTCTATAAGAAACATAAATCTGATCATGATTGGTCACAGTATCCCCAATACCCCATCTTAGGGAAACCAGTGAATCAAAATAAGCATTATCTTGCAACGATTTTATCACATCTTCTATTTCCTCTTTATCTGGCAAATCATTTCGACATATAATTATTGCAAACCTATCAAAAGCAGTTTTACCAAAATAAAGTCCTTTTTCGTTCATATTGGAAAACATCTCTGATGAAGCAAACATAGCTATATCCACTGATTCTCTCTCATTGGAAATAATACGTGCCAAAGCAACTGTATAATACTTATAGTTTAGTATAGAGTCCTCTTCTAACATTTTGATCTCTGTTGGAGATATTATTTCGCCTTTCAGAAGTCTATTATAAAACATTTCTCTTGATATTTGTTTATATTCCTGCACCCTTGATACAAGATTAGTATAATCATTAGAAAAATCAGTAACTCTACGTAAAACATAATTAAGATTCTTTGTAAAAAAGGATACGTAACTGTTTTTCCCAGCATCATCAACAGCACGATTAGAAATATTGTCCCAACCATCAATCAAGTCAATTAATGACACAACAGGATCGGATATTCTTTTAGAAAATAATACTGCTAGAAGAATTGATGAAACAAGTACTGAAATATATACAATTATAAAGTTTTGCTGAGTTTTTTTACTATCGGCATATATATTCTTAGCAGAAACAAAAAAGCTAACTTTCCAGTCAAGAAGAGAAAGTTTTTGTGAGCACCACTCATAGTTTGATTCACCCACCTGGACATTGGTACCATCAAGATTGTTTTCTGCAAAATGCACTAATGTACTTCCTATCTCACGATTTGAGTATAAAATATTGCCTTCACTGTCGGTAAGTATTATGGCAGAGTCTTTATACTTTTCAGTTAGTCCCAGGTTATTTATCAATTCCCCTACTCTAATTCCTGCAATTACTGTAACACCTTTTCTAGGATCCACTATAGGTAATCGGTAATAGAGATTAACATAGCCGTCAGGAGAATCTTGTGTAACAAAATAAACTCCAGGTTTGTGCTTTATCTGTATATCACGCCATTGGTCATAATCAATTACTTCATTTGGGAATGCTAGATTGTAAAATATTTCAGGCCGACTGCCTAGCATATCTGAAGCAATAAATAGTTGATTGTTGTGAAAATAAATTATTATTCTATCTAAAAATTGGCTTGTAGATGTATGTCTAGTTAGGGTATTTGACATACTAAGGAAACGCATAAACTCTCTGGATTCAAAGCTGGCATCCAGTTTCCGTATACGCGATACATCTAAATTATTATAAAGCGAGGAAGAGATATTGATTACACCGCGAAGATTAGCATCCATAACTCCTACCATCCTGTTTACTGCCTGTTTCATCTCTGTTTTTGCTTTTTCCTCTTCTACTCTCATAATATAGTAATAAGAAAAGCTTCCAATCACCAAAAACAGGACCGTAATAATAATTAGGTAGGTTACAAGATAGCTAAAAAGTATTTTTCGCTTAGACATATATTTTCCTCCTATAATTGGAGTATACACAAATCCTACCTCCTAGTCATGGCAAGCTAAGTCAAGGAAGAAGAATGGGGCGTTTTAATCTATGACCTTAGTCATAGATAGAAACGCCCTATCAAATCATGGTGGCTTATCAATTAACCACTTCTTCTATATATTATGTCATATTATTTCGCGGAATCGTAACGAGCTTGAACAATGGAAATATATTCTTCGTATCCTAAGGCCTTGAGCTCGTTGAGATATGCTTCCCACTGAGCGTCATCGTTAGGATCCCTTACACCTGTTACGAATTCAGCTAGAGATGGTCGTACATATCTTTGTAGGTCAGTGTTGATTTCAGATAGCCTTCTAGCATCGTCTGGTGTGAAATACATCTTTTCATTATGGCACATTTCTACTGGTGGTGCATAGGGCTTATAGTACTCTTGAGTAGCATTCCAGAGATAGAGTTGCAACTCATATGGGTCATCGCCTTTTACACCATTGTTATCGAAATCGTTATATACAGGTCCGATTTCTTCCCAACGAGATTTGTTTACCTCTCCCCATGGAAGGATTGGAATGTATGATGCAGGCTTACCATCGATACCCATTGTACCCTCTTCAGGTTCTGTCCAGTCTACACCAGGCTCTCCGAGGCGGTTTCTCATAGCAACTTCACGTGAATACATGAAGTCTGCGAATCTGAAAGCAACCTCTGGGTTTTCACAAGCACTGGTTATAACCCATTCATTAATGTAGTAGTTTTCATATGGGTTCCACCAAGCATATTGAACGCCTTCTGGTCCCTTTAGAGGTGCAAGAGGAGAATACTCTCTAACTCTTTCTCCACTCATAGGAGCCCAGATAAATGTACCGCCACCAGTTGAAAGTCCAACTAGTGCAACCTCTTCGTTGTTAAATAATTGAGTCAACTGATCATTGTCTTGAGTGTAGGTAGCTGGATCAAGCAAACCTTCCACTGCGCAGAGTCGATGCATATATTTCAGACCTTCACGGTATGCATCTTTGTCATAGCAAGCTTCAAACTTACCATTGTCTAGATAGTAAGGATTACCTCTATTATATTTGATGAAAGAGTTTAGGATGAAATCTTCTGGATAAGTTGCCCATCCATTGGTAGATCCCATGAAAGCAATTTCATCAGCTTTACCATTGCCATTGGGGTCATTATCTTTAAATGCCTTTCGAACTTCAACTAAATCTTCAGTCGTGGTTGGTGTTTCAAGTCCAAGGTTGTCTAACCATTTTTGATTTATCCAAGCACGACGGGACAATTGGTTAGGTTCAGAAAGTACTACTTTTGGAATTGTGTACTCATGTCCGTCAGGCAACTTCTGCATCTGTTCAATTAGTGGATCCTCTTCACGTCTTAGCTTATACCAGAATCCAAGATGCTCAATCATATCGTCTAGCTTTACGAACAATCCCTGATCAGCCATATCAGATACAACTTCGTTTGTCATACCTGAAGGTATCATAAATACATCAGGTAGGTCAACCTGGCTAGCTAGAAGCAAGTTTACGCGTTGGGAAGCATCCTGTGCGGGAACTATCTCCCATACAATGTCAACGCCAGTTTGTTCTTCCATAAACTTGGTCAATTTGTTATCATCATAATCTTCAATGTTAGGATGTTGCGCAATAAATATTTTTAATTGTACAGATTCTTTAACTATTGGTAGCTCTCCTGGTGGTGTAACTGGAACACCGCCATGGGCTGATGGAATAAGTCCATCTTTCTCTTGATAAATGGCTCCACTATCTGCTGAGTCATTTCCTGAATCATTTGTGGAGTTTTCTGAATTTCCTGCATCATTGTTAGCAGGAGTGTTAGCTGGAGTATTGTTACCGTTGTTGGATGATCCACATGCTGCTAAGAGGGACACCAACATAACAACACTCAGAAATAGTGCTAAATACTTTTTCATCTTAATTTACCTCCCTATTTATTATAATAGTTTAAAGTTTGCCTGCTAATGGCTAAAAGGTATGTTTAATCATACAAAAATCATCTCATTAGCATTCCCCCTTTAGAATATTAGGAATACTTATATATACAATTAATATTTTGTATTAATTGTATCAAATCAAGGTTGGTAAATAAGGTATTAACCTTTAACAGCTCCTATCATTACGCCTTTAACAAAGTGTTTAGCTACAAAGGGATAAGCTATCATAAATGGCGTACTTGATACCACGATAAGGGCGTATTTGAGTAATTGTGCCATACCTCGTCTTTTCTCATATAG
>JAAYKZ010000327.1 GCA_012522165.1 Clostridiales bacterium | reverse complement strand
TAACCTTATCTAATACTTCTTAACCATAATAACCTTATTCCTTACACCTTAACCCTTTCACCTGTTAAAATGCAAACCCCGCAGCAAATGAAGATTTCTCCTGCATCTGCTACGGGATTTTGGAACGGACTTTATTTTTATAGAGCGAACTTTATTATAATGGAGTCAACTTTATTTGAATTATACATAGTTAGGCAGAAAACATGTCTATTGATACTTTTCTTCATTCTTACTAACATCTTCCTTAAGTTCTCTAATCTCGTCTTCGGTAGCAGCATATTTAATGATTAATCTATTTTTCTTTATATTATTTACTTTATCTAATTTAAGTTTTCTCATACATTCATTATAACCTTTTAATATTTCTTCATATAAATCTAATTCTATCTTAGTCTTTATAATTGTACTCTTATACCATATATCAGAGAACTTATCAGTATTGTCCTCAAGATAAACTGCCGCTTCATATAAACTTATTAGAGTTAATAAACTAGGTGATGCTAATCCACTATTTATCCCCTTTACTGTATTTATATACTCTTCCCGACTCCAAATCTTACTTTCCTTTGACTCAGATGTAAAAGTGATTTTTCCCCAAAAATTTAATTTTTGATTTGTAATTCTTTTGGTAATTGATATTATCGGTGCTTCTTCTACACTTATATTAGGTAACGCTATTTTTCTTAGTAATTCTTGCCTTGCAATTAATTGAAAAAGTGGCGCATACACTTCTTTTAGTCTTTTTTCATATATTTCCCTATTTTTTGATTCACGATATTTCAAATATCCACCAATCGCAGTAAACAATACCACTAAAAACTGCAAAAAGTCAGTATTATCTATTATCCACTTTAATATGCTCTTGATAACATCTATATTAATACACATAAAATTTTCCACCTTTGTTTCATATTATTTAATTCATATTATTTAAATACATATTCTATATCAAGAACAAAATATCCTTCATAAAAAAATAGTTCAATCATGTTTCATTGATGATTGATATCTTCTGAAAATTATTTATCTCATTCTCAAAACTTTTCATATATTCCTCCCTAATACCAGCCTTCCTCATAATCTTCCACAGTTGCAGTTCTTCTCCTTCTTTCTCTAATTCCTTAACTGCCCAGCGAAACCTTCTTAACCTGAAGTCATGATTGGTCTCCTTAACAGAATCCAGGTATGCTTTTGTCTTTGGAAGTTTATCTAAATGCTTTTCAAGCAAGCCTCTTATGCCCAATTTACTACCAATCGAACTTATGGTAATCCTTTCAGGTTTTGCATCCGAATTTAACATCCTATCAACTATTTCTTTTATCTGAGGCAATATTTCATTATCTCTTTGATTCCAATCAACTCTGTTGTTTGCTACATTAGCCACTTTTTTATCAGGCGAGTTCTGGTTTAGCCATTCCCTGTCATTTCTATAAAGCCAGGAAAATAAAGCCTTATCAATCTGCCGTAATTGCGTTTTCCCCATATCTGGATATTGTTTTCTTAATTCATTCCACTTTTCTCTGTAGTAATCCTTGTCCAAATTCATTGAAGAATAACTGTTCCCTTCATTATCATATACACCATCGGCCTCACTCCGTTTTTTCCAGTAAGTAGTTAATCCAAGTTTCTTAGCATACTTCTTAACTGTATTAGGGTCTACACCTAATAACCTTGCTGTTTCTCTTAAACTCAACTTTCGGTCTACTAATTCTTTGAGCCTCTCCTCCCATAATTGCCCAAACCTTTTTATCCTTCCAAATCTATATCTTGCATCCTCAGACTCATCTGGTCCACTTCTGGTATAAACAAAACCGCAAGTACAAGAAAAAGTCCCAACAGGACATTTCAAATCCGTACTGTGTGAGACTTTTAAATCACAAACAACTGGTTTTAGGTAGTGGTCTGCCGCTGCATTCAAACAAGGCCACGGTCCATCCCCAAAAGGCTTAT
>JAAYKZ010000326.1 GCA_012522165.1 Clostridiales bacterium | reverse complement strand
CTCCCATCTATTCATTTTTTTACCTCCTCCTTTATTTTCCTGTAATTTCTTTTATTATCTTTTTAGATAACTCCCTCTCTTCAGAAGGACCATAAATTCGTTTTTTACTTAAAAATCTCAAGCCTTTCACTATGCTGGAAAGTCCAGAAAGAGGAGAGCAATAATCATCCTCAATAATCATTATCTCCTCTTTACCAGATTGATACCATGATCTTTCTGGTTCATCCAAACGAGCATCTATTCCATGATTCTCTAATTCTAATAATATATTTTCACATTTATAAATCTCTTCAATATCTGGTGTATCGTGAGTTTCAAATATAACCCGATAATGATTTCTTTTAGTGATTATCTCCATCCATTTATTATCTGTAGCAGCAAGCCACTCAAATATTTTCCAATCATCTAAATCCAGGTATATCTTTATTCCTTCTTTATCAGGTGGAGGAAAACATCCTCCATTTAGAAACTCTTTTAGGATATCATTAACTAAAATATCATAGGCACGACGAGTATGATGGTAATAAACCTGAGTAAACATCATATATCGTGAAATAATTAATGACTCTGCAACCTGAATCCCACCTTTATTAACTGCAATAATTGGCAGGCCAGTGTCATGTGTGCGTACTACGCGGAGACAGTTAATTAATCTATCAAGATCAAATTGGCCATATTTTACTCCAATATGATAAGAATCACGTAATAGATAATCTGCTCTATCTGCATCAAGATGGCTAGTAATTAAATCTCTCCATAATATCGTTCTACCTATTTCAGAAGAGCCTTGTAATAAAGCACTAATTTCACTTGCTTTAATATTATATTTTTCGTTCATAGGATGTTTTTCAATTACCTCTTTTAATTCCGATTCAATTATAGCAGCAGAATAATCTTCATGTTTATATTTATTTTCTTCTCCTGGCTTTTCAGGCATAAATATTTCACCGGAATGAGAGAAAGGTGAATGACCAATATCATGTAGTAAGGCAGCCAACCGGACAATTACTTTATCCCTTTCAAGATCATCATCACTAAATTTTAGTTCATCCTTAAGATAAGACCTGGAACATTCAACAATCCTCTCATACATTCGTGTAGCTACATGCATCACTCCTAAAGAATGTTCAAAGCGAGAATGACAGGCTGATGGATATACCATATTAGTAAAACCCAATTGCCCTATTCTCCTTAAACGCTGAAAAGCCGGGGTATCAATAATAGCCAGCTCCCAGTCATTCAAGTAAATAAAACCATGTATGGGATCTCTGATTTCTTTCATTATCATTCCTCCAGGAAAAAGAAGTAAAATCAGCAAATCACCAGTTAGTTATGAAAATTAGCTACTTTCTTCATAATAAATACATTATAGAACGTATGTTTGTTATTGTCAAGAGATTTTTGTCTTATATGCCAATAATTAACTTCGTTTTACATATTTTTGCGTCACTTTTAATGCCTTATTACTATCTTCTTCACCTTTCGTTATAAGTCCTTTTTTTATTAAAAATACCAGCCCTGAGTATTAAAATACTAAAGCTGGTATTAATAAATTATTTTCTATTAAATCCCACTCATAAATTCTTCCGGTTTATCTCCTAATCCAAAGTAATGAAGAATTGCTTATACTATTCTCCGTGAAGCAAATCCATCAATCAACTTTTTAACAAGAGGTTCTATTTTTATAGCTTCAGGCCTTGTCCCAAAGATACTTAGAACCTTTACTTTATTCATTTACTCACATCCCAGCTTTTCTCTTTATTCTTTCTTTACCCTTTCCAATTAGCTCTTTAACTTCCTCAATACCAAATACATAGCATAGCACTCCATATACAAGTACCCCTATACCTACAGCTGATAATAAAGATAATAAATTTGCCAATTTAGATACTCCTAATAAACTAAATAAGCTATGATAAACTACATATACAATTACACCCATAATTACAGAGGCAAATCCCGATTTTATAAAGTTACTTATGTATCCCTTAGTCCCCAATGAACCAATTTTCTTTTTAAGTTCATAATATAACAGTAAAGTCGCCACAGTATTGGCTATACTGGTGGCAAATGCCAAACCAGCATGAGCCATAAATTGGATAAATATAAGATTAAATATAAGATTAAGACCCAATGATATTGCACCATTTATCATTGGAGTT
>JAAYKZ010000325.1 GCA_012522165.1 Clostridiales bacterium | reverse complement strand
ATTATACTGTTTTCCTAATATATGCTCTCCACTGAAAACACACAGGGTGGTTTTCTTTTGATTGTTTTCCTCTAGAGCCTAGTTCCATTCCTAGTGCTTTGTAAGAAATATAATTATATTATGAATTAAAACTATAAACTATGGCTATACTATGGATTAATATGGTATAGTGTGCTTCAATCTGTTTCAATCTACCTTTATTGTTTATATAATCTTTATTAATTCTTGTTCTATAACGTAGCATATTGGTCCCTTATGCTTAGTGCTGTAAATTTTTCATGTAATTCTTTTGTTCTGTGTTAATCAACTAAACTATGGATTGGATTATGGAATTTATATAAAACGATAAAGAATTAAGAAAGAGAGGAATGAAATTTGGATTTTGAACATATTGATTTAAGTAATTTGAACAATAATACTATTCTGGAACTGCGAGAATTTGGCAGAGCGATAGGTGTAAAAAGTGTAACAAGGCATAAAAAACAGAAGTTAATCGAACTTATTGAAGAAAGATTGCAGGAAATAGCCGCCCAACAGCAGGAACAGATAAAGATTACCCAGTTAGAGTCAAGTCCAGAACAAGAATCAAGTCAGAAGGTACGAGCTGAAGAGACAGTTCAAGAAACAGCCAAAGAAAAGAAAAAAGCGGACGAAGAAACAGCAAAGCAAGCTAAAGAATCAGATGAAAAAGATAAGGTCAAAGAAGATATTAAAGAAGATACAGAACAAGACGATAAAGTCAGACCTTTCCCTACTTCAGGACGTCAGGGTAGACCTACCTATAAATTATCCTCAAAGAGAGAAAAGGAAGTGGAAGAGGACGATTATCAAGAAAAGAGAGAAGAGGCTTTACAAAGAAATAAACAAGCGGAAGAAGAATATGATAGCGAATACGAGAGAAAAGTGGCTTATGCCAGAAAGTATTATAACACATCAAATCCAGCCATTCCCGAGCTTTTGAATCAAGAAGATACAAGAGATGCTGAGGGTGTATTAGAGACTCTTCCCGACGGATATGGCTTCCTTCGTTCTAACAACTACTTATCAGGAGATAACGATGTATATATATCCCAATCCCAGATAAGGAGATTTAATTTAAAAACAGGGGATCTGGTAGCAGGTAAAACACGTCCTGCTAGGGAAGGTGAAAAGTTTCAAGCTCTTCTATACGTCACTGCGGTAAACGGTGAGGATCCTGAAACTGCAACTCAGAGAAAACCCTTTGATGAGCTGATTCCTATATACCCCAATGAGCGAATCACTTTAGAGGATCCTGACAATCCCAAGGAATTGGCTACTAGGCTTATAGATATTATTTCACCCATCGGTAAAGGGCAGAGAGGACTTATTGTATCTCCTCCAAAGGCTGGAAAGACCATTCTATTAAAAAAGATTGCCAACTGTATAGCAAAAAAATATCCTGATATATACCTAATAGTTCTATTGATAGATGAGCGTCCTGAAGAGGTTACGGATATGCAACGCTCCATTAAAGGTGATGTTGTATACTCTACATTTGATGAGCTGCCTGAACACCACACCAAGGTAGCAGAGATGGTATTAGAGCGTGCTCAAAGATTGGTTGAACACGGTCGCGACGTAGTTGTTTTACTAGATAGTATAACTCGCTTAGCCCGTGCCTATAACCTAACCATTTCTGCAACTGGACGAAGCTTGTCTGGAGGATTGGATCCAGGTGCTCTGCATAAACCTAAGAGATTTTTTGGTGCTGCTCGTAATATAGAAAATGGAGGTAGCCTAACTATTATTGCTACAGCCTTGATTGATACCGGCAGCCGGATGGATGAAGTTATCTATGAAGAGTTTAAAGGAACAGGCAATATGGAGATTCATTTAGATCGTCGTCTATCGGAGAAACGAATATTCCCAGCAGTGGATATATCCAAATCCGGCACACGACGTGAAGAACTACTCCTTAGCCAGAAAGAATTGCAGGGTGTTTATGCAATACGCAAACACTTAAGCGATGGTCGCCCAGACCGGGTAACGGAGCTTATTATAAATGATCTTATGCGAACCAATTCAAATGATGAGTTTATAGACATGGTTTTAGAGCATTTCAGTAAAATGGAGAAAGAAGGGTATTTTAACGATCGAGACAATTACTTCGGATTCAGATAAGATAGGAGCTAAAGGGGTATGGTTAGATTAAAAGAAAGAACGAAAAGAGTATTAAAGTGGCTGGGTTTGGTTATCCTTATCATTACTGCTATATATCTTTTTTTTACTAAACTCATTAAATACGTAGCGCCATTTTTGTTGGCTTTTCTTATAATGATATCCATTGAAAGATTGGTAAGCTTTCTACAAAGGAGATTAAAATTCCCTAGAAGCATTGCTGTAGCCATCTCACTGCTCTTCTTCGTTGCTGCAGTAGGGGGAATTTTAGTATTAACTTTTTATAAATTAATCAATGAATTATGGAGATTGGCCCTAGAAATTGCTAGAATGGATTTTAATCCTATAATTGAATATTTTGAGTCTTTATTTGAAAAGGGCCAGGATCTGTTTTTTAGTTTACCTGATAGCTTAATTGCAACTATAGAGCAGACCTTGGAGATGAGCATACCCAAATTGTCTCAAATTGCCAGTGAGATAGCTTCCTGGCTTATGGGTATAGTTATGGGCATGATAGATTTTGTGAAGTTTTTGCCCGATGTGTTGGTATTTATTATAGTGATGATGGTATCCGCTTATTTTATGAGCAGAGACCGTCGTCAAATATCAGAGTTTTTGTCAGAACGCATTCCTGCTAATTGATTTAATAAGATAAGAAGTCTAAGGGATGATATGATAGTTGCTTTTGTAGGATTTATAAAGGCTCAGATTTTTTTGATGGCGATTACCTTTTTAGAGCTTTTAATAGGCTATCAAATATTAGGAGTGGAATATGCCTTTTTCTTTGCCCTACTTACTGCTATTATAGATATACTGCCGGTATTAGGAACAGGCACAGTACTAATACCAACAGCTATTGTTCACTTTATTATGGGTAATATACCCAGAGCATTAGGCTTTTTGTGCCTCTACTTTATTATATTCGTTATTAGACAGATTTTAGAGCCTAGGGTTGTGGGTCAATCTTTGGGGCTTCATCCTTTGGTAACCCTAATGAGCATGTATATAGGTTTAAGGCTTATTGGAGTTCCAGGAATGTTCCTAGGCCCTATAATAGTGATTTTGGTGAAGGCTTTTTACAAGGCAGGCTTTCTGCCTTCTTGGAAAACAGAAACTAATGCAAAATCCTAAAATAGGAGTCTTGCATTATGCTAGTTGTGTATGTTATACTAAATGAGTTATTGAAATTAATTAACGTGATATTGACTCCTATGGAAAGAGGTGAAATCCATGAAGGAAAACATACATCCCCAATATGGCGAAGCTGTAGTTAGATGTGCTTGTGGCGAAACCTTTGTTACCGGTTCTACTAAGAAGGAACTAAGAGTGGAGATTTGTTCTAAATGTCATCCCTTCTATACCGGAAAACAAAAGCTGGTTGATACAGGCGGTCGTGTCGAAAGGTTTAAGAGAAGATACGGCCTAAGTGATGATGAGGAATAAAACAAAGGCCGAATACAGATTGGGGAATTTCCCTAGTCTGTATTTTTTGTTTTACGTTAATATATTAGGTTAAATTAAGTATAAAACTAATGGCTATATGATAATGTATGTATAATGATAAACGAGAATAAGGTGTTTTTCTCGTACAGTTATTTATGGAAAATATTCTAGGAGTTAAATAACGGCAAATTATATATATCATTATTAAGTTATATACCTATGCGGGAAGGGGTGTAGGAATGAAAAAGAGTAAAATAGGGGGCCAGGCAGTGCTAGAAGGCGTTATGATGAAAGCTCCCAACCGGATAGCTATAGCTGTAAGACGCAACAATGGAGAAATTGAAATTGATAGCAAGGAGATTACCTCCATTAAGGATAAGTATCCTATTTTAAAACTTCCAGTCTTAAGAGGTATAGTTACTTTTGGTGAAACCATGATATTGGGAATTAAGTCTCTAATGACCTCTGCCGAATTATATGGGGAGGAAGAGGAAGAATACAAACCTTCCAAGGTAGAAAATTGGGTTTCACAAAAGACGGGAATAAAAATAGAGGATGTCATGGTATTTTTTGCCCTGGTAATAGCTTTAGGATTTGCTATCCTTTTGTTTATGATAGCTCCTGCCCTATTGACTAAATTTATAAGCGGGGCTATGGAAAGCAATTTGGTAAAGAGTCTGATAGAAGGAGTTATACGCCTAACGGCTTTTATTATTTATATACTTGCCGTAAGCAGAATGAAGGATATAAAAAGAGTGTTTCAATACCATGGGGCAGAGCATAAAACCATTCATTGCTATGAACATGGTGAGGAGTTGACGGTGGAAAATGCCCGAAAATTTACCACTCTTCATCCTCGATGCGGTACAGCTTTTTTGCTTATAGTAATGATTATAAGCATAGTTGCTTTTTCTTTTTTAGAGTGGAATAATATAATAATAAGAATTGTTACAAAGCTGCTTTTATTACCCTTTGTAGCTGGACTATCCTATGAGATAATAAAATGGGCAGGTAGTAGTGAGTCCAAATGGGTGAATATAGTCATGTACCCGGGACTTATGCTGCAAAAACTTACTACCAAGGAGCCCGATGATGAGCAGCTGGAAGTGGCCATATGTGCATTTTTAGCGGCTATGGATACAATTGAAGATCGGGAGGAAGTTGTTGACTTTGAACATAATCAAAGCCATGAACAAAGCCCAGACCCTGTTAGATGAGGCAGGCATTGAAGCCAGTCAATTGGAAGCCGGGATGCTAATGGCTCATCTGCTGGGCTGTGAAAGAACTCATCTATATTTAGATAGGGATAAGGTTTTATCTTCCCAGGAGACAGAAGATTATTTCAATATGGTGGATAAGAGAAAACAAGGTATGCCTATCCATTATATAATAGGCTACAGGGAGTTTATGGGCTTAAAATTTTATGTAAATGAAAATGTGCTAATACCCAGACCAGATACAGAGGTGTTGGTAGAGTATGTCATTAATCACTGTAAAAATTCAGGGGTACACTTCCTTAAAATCCTGGATATTGGCACTGGCAGCGGAGCCATAGCTGTCAGTCTAGCTAAATATATTGAAAATTGTCATGTAACAGCCATAGATATTGATGATAAAGCTCTAGCAGTGGCAAAGAAAAATGGGATTGATCACGGAGTTGCCGATAGAATAGAGTTTATTCAAGGAAATCTATTTTATCCATTAATGGACAAGAAGGATAATTTAAAGTTTCATATAATGGTATCCAATCCCCCTTATATACCTACAGCTGATATAAAGAAGTTAGAAACCCAAGTTAAGGATTATGAACCTATCAAAGCTCTGGACGGGGGCAGAGAAGGGCTGGATTTTTATAGGACATTAGCCAAGGACGCTCCTAAATTCTTATATGATGGGGGATTATGGGCTGTAGAAGTAGGCTATAATCAGGCCAAACAGGTAGCCCACATTCTAAGTGAGCAGGGCTGTTACTATGATATTGAATTTATCAAGGATTTAAGTGGATATGACCGTGTCGTATCAGCCAGGACGAAAGGAGTAGAGAGATGTTAGATAAACTGGACTTTATTGAGAAAAGGTATGAAGAATTAAATAAAGCTATATCTGATCCTGATGTAATCAGCAACCAGCAGGAATGGCAAAAGCTTGTCAAAGAACATGCTGAGATAGAGGAAATTGTTACTGTATATAGGGAATATCGCAATGTGCTGGATGGAATAGAAGAAATTGAAGAAATGCTCCAGGATAAGCCGGATCCTGAATTTAAAGAGATGCTAGATCAAGAGTTAGGGGAACTGACTCCAAAAAAGGAGGAGTTGGAGCAAAAACTAAAGATACTCCTAATACCCAGCGACCCCAATGACAAGAAAAACGTAATAGTAGAAATAAGAAGTGGGGCTGGGGGAGAAGAGGCAGCCTTGTTTGGTGCTGATCTTTATAGAATGTATACTCGATATGCAGAACGCCAAGGCTGGAAGTGTGAGGTGCTTAGCGCCAACTTTACTGACATAGGTGGAGTTAAGGAACTATTCTTCATGATTGAAGGGCAGGGCGCCTATAGCCGTTTAAAATATGAAAGTGGAGTTCACAGGGTTCAAAGGGTGCCCACTACCGAATCAGGAGGCAGAATTCATACCTCAACTGCCACAGTAGCTGTTCTTCCGGAAGCTGAAGAAGTGGACATTGAAATCAACCCCAATGATTTAAGGATTGATGTATTTAGGTCCTCAGGTCATGGAGGGCAAAGCGTAAACACTACTGACTCGGCAGTTAGAATCACCCATTTGCCCACTGGTGTAGTAGTAACCTGTCAGGATGAAAGATCTCAGATTAAGAACAGAGAAAAGGCCATGAAAATATTAAGTGCAAGACTTCTAGACATGGCTCGGCAGGAAGAGGAAGCCAAGTACTCAGAGGCCAGAAAGAGTCAAGTGGGTACTGGCGACAGAAGTGAGCGAATTCGTACCTATAATTTCCCTCAGGGCAGGGTAACGGATCACAGGATTGGGTTAACCCTATATAAGCTAGATGAGTTTTTAGATGGGGATATTGATGAAATGATTGACGCTCTTGTAACTTACTTCCAAGCTGAAAGTTTAAAGAAGGTCGAGGAACAGTAACTTAATCTGTTGTGGCATTTCATGTCAATTCAATTTGGTAAAAGGTACAGAAACTGGTTGTCTCCTATGTATAATGGCTATTGAATGTTCATTCTGGCACTGTGTAAATAATGCACATATCAATAGCCATTAAACTAATGCAATGCTTCAAGCTATAATGTGAACATACGTGTTGACTTCCGCGAATATACTCTATTAGTGAAGATTTATTAAGCCCTTCACAATAGACATATTTGGGGGAATGACTTTGAGCAATTTTTTATATAGTTCTATCATTGGTGCAAGTGCAGGAATTGTTGGAACAGGCATAGGCGGAGCCATAGCTTTTATTTTGGATAAGCCGGGAAAGAGATTTCTAAGTGTGTTGCTGGGCTTTTCATCTGGCCTGATGATGGCAGTAGTATGTTTTGATCTTCTGCCAGAAGCCTTTGAAATAGGCAGCTTATTTCATGGGCTATTGGGTGTAATATTAGGTGTAGCTGCCATTATTTTTTGCGAAGGCTTAATAAGCAGCTACACAAATAGAAGCAGGATAGGATATACCACCAATAAGTATATACAAACTGGAATCCTGCTAGGCATTAGTATAGACCTACACAATCTACCGGAAGGTTTGGCTATTGGTTCAGGTTTTACCGCCAGAACATCCTATGGTTGGGAACTAGCCCTTGTTATAGCCCTTCACGACATACCTGAAGGTGTGGCCATGGTTACACCTATGATAATAGGAGGGGCCGGCCCCTTTAAGGCCTTTATATCAGCTATTATTGCCGGTATTCCCACAGGTATAGGTGCAATGATAGGTTATATGCTAGGTGGAATTTCTCCCATACTAATATCTATGTGCCTGGGGTTTGCAGGAGGGGCTATGCTATATATTACCTGTAACGAGCTTATTCCAGAATCCAGGGAACTGTATGAGGGCAGGGTATCCAGCCTAGGATTAATTATAGGGGTTATAGTTGGGATACTAATAACCTCAACTTTTTAGGGTCCAATATACATATAATGAGCTGTACTTGTTAAAAACTTAACCTATAGTAACCATTAAGCTGGGACAACAGGTTAAATTAT
>JAAYKZ010000324.1 GCA_012522165.1 Clostridiales bacterium | reverse complement strand
TTTGTAACTACTGTGAGAATGTTTTTGTTGCTTTTTATTTTGGTAGGTTTTCTTGGCTTTGGCGCAGTCATAGGCATTGGCAAGGCTTATCTAGATTCAACGCCAGAGCTAGACGTGGTTCAAATTCAGGATCAAAGCGAAACTTCTTTTATCTATGATAAATATGGTAATCTTATTACTGAATACTACGGTTATGAAAACCGTATATGGGCTTCTATTAACGAGATGCCTGAAAATTTAAAAAAGGCATTTATTGCTATAGAGGATCTGCGCTTTGAAGTTCATAATGGAATAGACATTAAACGCATATTTGGATCGGTAATTCATAACCTGAGAAATGATAGCGTTCAAGGTGCTAGCACTATAACTCAGCAGTTAATAAAAAATACTATTTTAACTCCCGAAGTTACATATAAAAGAAAAATTCAGGAAATGTACCTGGCAATTCAGTTGGAAAAAAGATATTCAAAAAACCAAATACTTGAAGCCTACCTTAATACCATTTGGTTGGGTGGTTCTAATTATGGAGTGAAAGCTGCAGCTAAAGATTATTTTGGTAAAGAGCTTAATGAGCTCACTTTAAGAGAATGTGCTATTCTAGCTGGTATTACTCGTAATCCTTGGAAATATGATCCTCGTGCTAATACTTACACTAGAAACAGAACGGAATGGACTTACGATAGAGCCAATATTGTACTTAATAGCATGTACGAAAATGGCCTTATCACTGAAGCCGAATATAAAGAGGCTAAAATAGATAAAGCTGATTACAATAATAACCCTGTATATATTGTAGAAAAACCATCTAGCAGCGATTATCCTATGAAATATTTTATAGAATATGTTATTGAAGACGTCAGGGATAGGATTATGGAACTTAATGGCTGGGAAGGCGAAGAAGGCCGTCGTAAGGCAGATCAGTACATATATTCTGGCGGTCTTCATATATATACTACCTTAGATCCTGCTATACAACAGGCTGTTGAAGAAGCAGTATATAGTTATAATAATTTACCTCGATTCGCAAATTCCGCCCATAAATTTAGTAAACAGGGAGTTGAACAGCCTCAGGCAGCTGCCGTGGTTATAGACCAACACACTGGAGAACTTCAGGCCATAGTAGGTGGAAAGCAGCCTCCTACAGGCAAACGACAATACAACAGAGCTTTTCACCCAGATGCAAAATTATCTTTAGGTTCAAGTATAAAACCCTTGGCGGTGTACGGTCCATTTATCGAAGCTGGCTATCCTGGTGGAATAATAATTGAGAACATTCCTGCCCCTATTGATGGATGGCTGGACAGCAGTGGAAAATCTATTCACCCCAGAAACTATGGTGGAGGTGGTTATACTGGACCGACTTCCGTCAGAAGAGGTATTTCCAAATCCCTTAACGTGGTGGCAGGTAGGATAGTGTTAGACAGAATAGGTGTGGAATACTCTAGAGAAAAATTAATTGAACTAGGCATAAGTCCAGAGGATGCCCCTGAAACCCCATCAGGATTAGCCCTTGGCACCGACGGGAACAACATGATTGAAGTAGCTGCTGCTTATGCTGCTATAGCTAATAAAGGTGTGTATCAGGAGCCTATATCCTTTACTAAAGTTATTGATAAAAATGGGAATGAAATAATTAATACCAAAGAGGCTCAAGTGAAACGCCAAGTCTTTAAAGAAAGCACTGCTTTTATACTAACAGATTGGATGCAGGACGTTGTTAACGGGGGTACTACTACAATAAGAATAAGAAATAAAAATGGTCAAAACATAAATGTTGCAGGTAAAACTGGGACTAACAGTGACTTTAGAGGCGTTTATTTTGCTGGATTCACCCCTTATTATACTGCAGCTGTGTGGCTAGGTCATGATGACTATGGACCAAGATTTGTTAACGGAACAACTGGTGGTAAATTTGCCGCCCCTCTTTTTAAGAATATTATGGATAGACTTCATGAAAATCTAGAAAATAAAAAGTTTTATGATGCTGTTCCTGATGGCGTTGTTCAGTATACAGTTTGTGGGGTGTCGGGCAAAAGGCCAAATGGTGAGTTGTGTCGTCGCCATGGACTAGTTACCGAATGGTTCCCCAAGGATGCTATACCAGGACCTGATGAAGTATGCGATATGCACGTTGAGATTGAAGCTTGTCCTTATTCTGGCAAAATACCATCTCCATATTGCCCGCAGGAGAACAGGACAAAGACTGCTGCTATTTTGCTTCCTAAAGATTCTCCTTATCGCAAATTATCAGACGAAGAATTAAATAAATACTTACCAGGCGCGGTCAAGCACTTAGATAAGCTCAGCAGTCTTGACTATAGTAATCCCAATGACAGACCTTATTTCTGTCCTCTGCATACCCCAGAATGGTATGAGGGCGAACAACAACGCGAAGTTCTAACTGCACAAGCATCGGCCTTAATAGCGCAGGTAAAAGCCAATATGACAAATCCCAAATATGTACCTAAATTAACGCAGGATAGAATAAATATGTTAAATCAAGCCATAGCTAAACTTGAAGAAGCTCTAGAAAACGGAAAAATAGAGTTGCCGACAAAGCCTGATGATGAACAAGTTATAGAAGAATTACCAATCTTTGATGCAAGTTTAGTACAGGCCGAAATGGATAATCTGACTAAATTAAATAAAGAAATATTTACTGCTATAGAATTGGAGTTGGAAAAAGATAAGCAGCAACCAGAACCAGGAAATCAACCAGGTGAAGAAAACCAAGATCCTTCTAATAACGACGATTAGAATAATCATGGAAAGATTAATAAAAAGAGATGGGATTCTGAAATATCCCATCTCTTTTATTTTTTTGACTTAGGATCAAATAATACAGCAGTTAGATATCCAAATACTATAGCAGCCGCAATTCCTCCTGCTGTCGCCATTATTCCTCCTGAAAAAGCACCTAGTATACCCTTCTCTTTCACACCCTTTATAGCACCTTTAGCTAATGCATAACCAAAGCCCGGCAAGGGAACTGTAGCCCCAGCTCCTCCAAATTCTACGATATGTTCATAAATTCCCAATCCTGTTAACACTACTCCTAATGTAACAAATAAAACAAGAATTCTGGCTGAAGTTAAATTAGTTTTGTCTATAAGTATTTGACCAATAACGCAAATTAATCCACCGGTAATAAAGGCTCTTATATACTCCATGGATCATCCCTTCTTTTCTATTGCAATAGCGTGAGCGATACTAGGTATAGAATCTCCTTGCTGGGAGCTAATGGTACTATGCAAGGCTCCTGTAGAAGCTATTAGAATTCGGTTTAATTCACCATCTTCCATTTTCTTCAGCAAATAACCTGCTAATACTACAGCTGAACATGCACAACCACTTGCTCCTGCATGAACATCCTGTTCTTCGCTATATATTTCACATCCACAATCTATATATCTATCCTCAATATCATAACCTTCCTTTTTGAGTAAATCAATTGTTAACTGACGCCCGTACTTAGCTAGATCTCCAGTAACTATTAAGTCATAATCTTGAGGACCTCGTCCTGTATCTTCAAAATGGGCTTTTAATGTATCAGCAGCTGCCGGAGCCATAGCTGCTCCCATATAATTGGCATCCTTTATTCCAAAATCTATTACTTTACCAGTAGTGGCATGAGTTATGCAAGGGCCTTCCCCACTACTTGAAAGCAGAACTCCTCCTGCTCCGGTTACTGTCCATTGGGCTGTTGGTGGTCTTTGAACTCCCATCTCCAAGGGGAAGCGAAATTGCCTCTCAGCAGTACAAAAATGGCTAGAAGTAATACATAGAACATGGTCAGCATATCCTCCATCTATCATAGCTGCTCCCAAGGAAATGGTTTGTGTCATGGATGAACAAGCACCATATAGTCCATAATAGGGTATACCTAAACTTCTAGCGCCAAATGTAGCAGTAATGATTTGATCCAACAAATCTCCAGCAAAAAGATAATTAATATCTGAAGGCTCCTTCTGAGCCCTTTTTAAGATCATTTGAGCAGTTTCGATGAACATTCTTCTTTCAGCTTTTTCCCAGCTTTTTTCGCCCCATAGATCGTCTTCTAAGATTTTATCAAAATATTCAGCAAGAGGTCCTTCGCCTTCTTTCTTACCTACTATAGACGCTCTAGAAGTGATTTTAGGTGGATTTTTGGTAAAAACTATGGTTTGTCCGCCTATTCTATTCTGTGCCATCTCTTATATCCCCTCATTTAATAAAGAAGTAGTTAATTAATCCTACAATTACTGACGCACTAACTCCATAAACCAATACAGGTCCTGCAATGGAAAACATTTTTGCTCCTATTCCCATTACATAACCTTCCCTTTTGTGTTCCATGGCTGGGGATACTATGGAATTAGAAAATCCGGTTATAGGAACCACAGAACCTGCTCCTGCCCTTTTCCCAATCTTTTCGTATAATCCTAAACCTGTTAATATAGCAGCTATTAATATTAAAGATATAGATGTGGTAGCTGAAGCTTCCTCTGTATTCATATTATAATAATTTTTAGCTATATTGCTTATTACTTGTCCAATTGTACATATTAGACCACCCACCAAGAATGCCATTATGCAATTGGTAATAATATTGGATCTAGGTGTAATGCTGTTTGCATATTTCTGATAGTCTTCATTTATCTTTTTCTGCTTTACATCTAGAGATTCCATAGATCCACCTCCCAAATTTATTTTTTTCAATAAACTCTATTTTATTCTGGAATTATATTATTTATCTTAAGCCTAGAATTCTTTTCTTCTCTATCC
>JAAYKZ010000323.1 GCA_012522165.1 Clostridiales bacterium | reverse complement strand
TCAAAGTCCATTAGATAGAATTATGAGTGATAAAGAAAAAAGATAATGGGTATTCACGAACTTATGTTCGTAGATACCATGTATAAAAGAGTATTTACGAACCTATGTTCGTAGATGACGAAGTTATGTGTAAATCGCACGCATTGGCCACCACATCGTGTGGTGGGATATTTAGGGCTAAATAGATAAGCTAATATAAAACTACTGGAGGGATTAATTATGATAAAAAGGGTATTTGTATTTATATTGTGTTTCTTCACTCTATTTTTAGCCTTAAATGGTTGCACTATCAGTTCTAGAGAGAAATCTAAAGAAGTAATACGAGCTGAAGAATTATTATCTGTAGGTTTTCCCCATAGGGACTTAATACTCGATGAGGTTGAAAGTGGCTATATCTCTGCTCGAGATATTGAACTGTATTTATACATGGAAGAAAGATTTGAGTATTACATTAAAATTGATGGTGAGTATATTATTTCTAAGCACGATGATTTAGTAATAAAGGAAGCAGCGGAGAAATTTAACCTTTCAGAGGAAGAAGTAAATATTATTCATTATAATGTCGGCAACCTTATGGTTGGTATTAAGCCAAAAGATGAGATTAAACTTGACGATGATTCTATCCCGGTAGTTCTCTCAATTGATAAAGTTGAGCTTTCTGAGCAGAAGGAGTTAATTGTTACTGTAACCAACTCTACCAATTATGATGGAGAATTACCCATGATCAATATGACATTTAATTTGTATAAGGGAGATGAGAATGTTTCATTCCAAGTAGTTTGGGCTGAAAATTTTAAAAAGGGGACTTCTAGCTTTAAAAGTCTACCTATCTCAGAGGAGTTTGATTCTTTTGATTGCGTTGCGTATATAAATATTGATAACATGAAATCCCTAAACCTAAAATCATCTATTCAGTCGGCAAATGATAAAGGTGAAACAGTGATCCCAGTTTATATCATGTCAAAGACAGATTTAGAGTAAGGGGCCAACATCCTATTGGCCTCTGAACAAGAAGGCGCGCGACTTCACATAACAAAATTTTCACGCTTCGGGCGTGCTCACGGGTCATTGCTGCCACACCGTCTCACCGGGCGGCAAGCGCCGCCAGGAAGAAGGGCTCCGCTGGTCCGGTTCGTCGGCATCGTGAAAACGGAACGATATATGCCATGCGACGAAAAGCGCCCATCCTTGGGCGCAGACCCTCTAGGGTCGATCAAAGGAGGTAAGACGTTGAACGAGGAAATTAACAAGATAAGAGAACTACTTGATAAAATTGAAAAAAAGAATGATGTTTCGGAAGATAGTCTACACGGAACATTTGATTATTTTGAATTACCACAAATCATAGCGTCAGTTATTGATTTTTTGCAGCCATTGTTATCTCCTTATGAATCTGTAATATATTGGTTTTTGTTTAGACATAGTATAATTGAAACTGCCGATAGATATATTAGAGTAAGCAATTCGCAAATTGCACAAGGAATAGGTTCAAAATTTAAGTCTGGAGATAAGGTTAAAGTTGCATCTGATAAAGCTATAAGTGATAACTTACGATGTTTAATGGAAAAAAAGGTAATTGTCATTGTTGGTGATACGAATAGAGATGGTACTCTATATAAAATAAATTTGCCTGAAGAAATAGAACTTTGTATTGAGCGAATGAAGAAATCTAGAGTTGAAAACACATGTCACGTTGAGCAAAAAAAGGACCTTGATTATTATAATATTGCAGAAAATAGATTGCTAATATTTGAAAGAGACGGATATGTGTGCTATAAGTGTAGAAAACAATTAACCAGATTTAGTGCTACGCTAGACCATATACAGCCAGTTAGCCAAGGTGGAGATAACTCATATTCCAATCTTATTACTTGCTGTTTGCATTGTAATTCGTCGAGAGGTGCAAAACCTATTATGGAACAATTTACAAGTGACTCTAAAGTTTTTTAAGGGATGACATCCGTGTCATCTCTGAATTACGGGTCGTCGCACGGCACATATCAATGCATACATGGGAAGTAATTCCCACGGGTCGCTCAGCCAACCTTTTCGGGGACATAAGAGCTATGTAACCCCTCAAAGGCTGCATGTATGCCAGACGTTATCGGAAAGATGAGGCTTGGCCGCCACGTCCTGTGGCGGATAGCATATGACTTGGTTTTGAAGCAAAAATATAGAAAGATATTTGAAAGAGAGAGGGGATAAAAATGTTCTATGAGTATATTTATTTAGATTCTGAGAAAATAAAGCAGTTCTCCTTAAACCTAGGTATTAATTTTTTTGATGTTGTAGAAGACTCAAAGAGAGAAAAAGGTATAAAGGCAAAAGTGGCAGCAGGTATAGTTTCAACAGAATTCGAGGCAAAAGAGGAACAAAATTACAAAAATCAGCAATCTGAGATACAAATATTTACAAAGTTTAAAGATAGGTTAGAGAAAGTTGATAATGGTAGTTTTGTTAATTCTAATCATTACAGAGAATTAGAATATATCAATTAACTAGAGCGTGGAAAAATATTAAAGTTTGATAGTACTCTAAGAATTCCAGAACAATTTGGTGAAATTGACTTTATTAAAAATGTCATTGAAAATGACACATTAAAAGATGTATTAATGGATGAAATAAATATTGGTCAAGATAAAGAAAAAGCAATATTTTCTCTATTCTTCGGAAAAAACAAAGAAACTAAAATACCTGTATATTTTGAAATTGGGGAATATAAACTTTATTCATTACTTGATAGAAAATACTTGAACATTTCTGATTTTGCTGATTTTGAGAATTTGCAAAATGAGGAATTGACTATATATACTAAGATTGAGAAGGTTGATAACTCTAATAATGAAGTTGAGATTGTTGATTTATTTAAGGATGTTTTAGGATTGAATAGGGCTATGCGGAGGAATATTAACTCAAATAATAACTCAAATAATAACTCAACAGCAAACTTTAGTGACAAAATAGTCTTAAATGGTAAAACTATAAAAAGTTCAATAATTGCATTATTAAAATAATAGAAGTACGTACATATTAGATTCTTACTAAAATTGAAATGTAAGGATGCCCCATCCTTGGGGCATGCTGGTCTCTGGGGGCCTCATCCATCCGATAACAACAGGTATGCACAAGGGTGCGGGTGAGAAAAAGCATGAAGCAGGGCTAACGTTGGTCATCCCATGAAGAATGCCGCACCACAGCTCTTCGTTGAGCTAAAGCTGCCAAGGGGTATTCCTTACGGGTCCGACTCAGAGCCGTCGCATACCTAAAACGTTGTACGCAATACAGTGCTGGCCGGCCATCCTTGGCCGGATTGTTCGAGCATTTCTCTGAAGAAACCCAATTGATAGTTGTACATTGTTGTGATATAATAATGACATAATTATGTTTTTGGGAGATGATTATATGCTGCAAATTAGGCCGATTAGGGATTTAAGGAATACAAATGAAATTTCGGAAATATGTCACAAAAACCAGGAACCAATCTTTATCACCAAAAATGGATATGGTGATCTAGTGATAATGAGCATAGAAACCTACGAAAGACAATTAGCCCTATTAGAAGTATATAAAAAGCTGATTGAAGCGGAAACACAAATTGCAGAAGGTGTGGAATTAATTGATGGTAAGGAAGTTTTTCAAAAACTAAGGAGTAAATATGCCAGAAAATAAATATGTCGTAAAATTTGCTCCTAAAGCCAATGAAGACATGGAAGAAATCTTCGATTATATTTCAGGAAAGTTATTTGCAGAGATTGCAGCAATAAACCTGTTGGAAAAAATTGAAGAAAGTATAATGAGACTTGAGGAATTTCCGTTCTCATGCAGCTTAGTCACAGATGAACTTCTAAAAAACAAAGGATATAGAAAATTACTTGTTGAGAATTTCATTGTGTTTTATCTTGTTGATGAGACACAAAGAAAAGTCATTGTTATGAGGGTTTTGTATGGAGCACAGAATTATTTAGACTTTCTATAGAAATAGATTTTAAGGTCGCGGCATCCGTGCCGCTCTTGCTCCGCGGGGCACTGTACTGCGTACAACCACATATCTGAGTAAAGGGCATGCTTGCGGGTCATTCTGCCCACAGCTTCCAGCCTAAGATAGGAGTTATCTAAGGCTGAAAAGCCGTCTCAGATACAAAACGATATATGAAAGATGGCGCATTTAGTAGAGACCATAAGGTTACAACACATAATATTAGGGGTGTTGCTATGAATAAGCAAAAAGCTAAAAAAATAATTGAAGATGGTATAAAGAACAAGATGCTTTTTAGATATTGGCGCAAGCGTGTAGATTTTTACAGTTGTTTTGGTTATTTTTGTAATGTTGGAAGTGATCTCGCAATGGTTATTGATGAAGATGATTTTATCTTTGATGGATATCATATCATACGACTAAGGGATATAACAGAGATTGAACCTAAAAATGATTATTATGATTATATACTTGAACAAGAAGGTTTAAAAAGCAAAATAGTTGTTCCAAAAATAAGGCTAGATTCATGGCAAACAGTACTTGAAGATTTACAAAGTACTGGTAAGAACGTAATAATAGAGAGTGAAAGCCTTGAAAAAGATAAGAGCCAATTTGGAATTGGTAAGATTATAAAGACTTACAAGACGTTAGTTCATTTAAAACACTTTGATGCAGATGGAATTTGGGATGATGGGCCAACTATAATACCTTATAATACTATAACAAAAGTAATATTTGATAGCCGGTATGTATCAGTGTTTTCTAAGTATACAAAGGAGCAATAGTATGAGGTGGATTTATCCTTAGCGGGCAGGGCTTGGCGGGGCGCCATCCATCATATATCAACACATGCGCGTAAAGGCACGGATAGAAATTCATGAAGAATTGCTTCGTGGGTCATTCCATGTAGAAGTACCGTACCACACCGCCTCACCGGCCGCTCAGCGGCACTCACGGGTTATCCTTTGGGGTCCGGTTCGGACGGCGTCGCGCATGTACACGTTATGTGACATAATCTATTCGATATGGAGGAAAAGATGAAAGATTTTATTAGTTTTTTGAAATTGCCACCAAGTATATTAAGTGCATTGGCTCTTGCAAGTGGATTTATTATTTTTGCTCCAACAAAATTACTTGAGAGACTATATTTCGTTGATTTCAAAGATAAGTTTGGATTCTACATTGGTCTTGTCTTTATTATTTCTATATCCATTTTATTAGTTTATTTAATAATAAAATCGGCAAAATACTTGTATGATAAGCGAAAGGATAAAAAGTTAAGAGAAAATCAGCTGAAGTATTTGAAAGAACTAAGTGGAGAAGAGAAACATCTTTTAAGACAGATAATATCATGTCCTGATTATACAATGGAATTACCAGTAAATAATGGCTTAGTTATAAAGCTACAGAGTTTTTACATATTAACACCAGCAGGTTCTACTCATTTAGTTAATGCTCATGATATGAGAATACCGTTCTTTGTTCAGCCATGGGTTATTAAGATGGCACGCGAAAACCCAGACATTGGAATCTAAAAGGGGTCATAGATTACGTCATATAACAAGTCCATTTGCGTAAAGGGCAAAGCATGAAGAATGCCTTTGGAGTAAGAGCACGCGGGTCATCCTGCCCTCATCGAGTCATCGGGTGCAAGCACCGCCTACGTAGCATTGCTCTGTAAGTCCGATTGCATATTTCGGGCACATCCGGGCTCTTCCTCAATTTTGGTTGACACAAGGCAAAAAAATATCATTTTTCATTATTATCTTTGCTTTTAACAAAGGTAACTTTGCTCTTCCGTACATCTGCCGCTTTATCAACTTTAATCTGTTATT
>JAAYKZ010000322.1 GCA_012522165.1 Clostridiales bacterium | reverse complement strand
CATTCATAGAATCATCATAGCTAGCAGAAGTTTGTAAAGGCTCTAAAGTCAGAGTATCTACGTTATTTCCCAAAGCCACTAAACCTCTAACTATCCCTTTATTCTGGATGGTAGCAGACGTATTATGTTCAAATGGAAACATAGATACAAACAACACCTCCATTTATCCTCCTCCTTACTAATAAATGTAACATTATCTAAAAACCGAGACGAGAGTCTTTAGGCATACTCCACTTATACTCTATACACTAGCGACGACTCGGATTGAGAAGACCAGTCGTTCTTCCTTTTTGATGCATTACTCTTTAGGAAAACCACAGACCACCCGCAAAAATGACGAACATCATGATAATAGCAAGCGACCGTACTCTATTATCTGACCTACGTGGCACCAATGACAGAACCAATCCAGAGGTTAAAATGTACACTATACCGCGAAATCGCAGTTCCAAACTACCTCCATACTGCATAGAGTAAATCATCATGAAAAGTCCAAAGATAAGCAACAGCATTTTGCTCAAGTGATTAAGCTGTTTGTTACCGACTAGCAAATTTGCCACAAGAATTCCCAAAACTATCCACCACATAAATGCACCAATCGCGGAAAACACATTCCCACTTACGGTATAAAACAGAAAATACTCGTTCCCCAAAACGGAGCGTAGTGGTCCTGGTCCTGTCAAAATTCTCATGGGAGCTAGCAATAGCCGACTCCATGATTGACTCCTTGCATTTTCTAACACGATGGGTATCCACAAATCTAGATGTGACAAGAAACCTCTTTGCTTCATAAGAATGGCAATAGGAGGGAGTGATACCATGATGAATATGCAAGTTACCCCAAACCTCACAGGACTTTTTCTAAAGTGGTACGCCAACACCTCGCTAACCGATGCAAAAAGAGCAGCGATCGAAACCAAGAAACCCCACGGACGAACATCTGTAAGCAGAACTGCTAGAATCACAATAAGACAATACAGGACTCCTCGCGTGATACGCTTTGTTCTCTTGGTTTTCAACCAATGAAAGATTACTAGAGTCAACATCGTATAAAATAGAAACAGAACATCTTTCAAATTTCGCCCTAGAGCATAAATAATGAGAGGGTTTAGAGTGCAAACTAAAATAAAGAACTGCGCATTTTTCATCGGAACTTGCGAATTAACCATGAGATAGGAAAAAATCAAAATAGTGATGTCTATCAGTAGTATGTTTGAAATATTGATAAATCCGACCCATATAAATGGCGATGTTATTTGTATGATGTAGCAATAGTACACATACCCCATATTCCAGGTTCTAACTGGATTACCGTACAATAATGAAAGTGTAGCGTTCCAATACACTTCAGCATCACTGTAATATACATTACGACCTATACTGGCTAACTCTAATCTATATACGATCAGAATAAACGCCTGCACAAGAAATGCTAAGCAAAGATAACGATAGATGGAATGTAGCCCTTTGTTTCGTAAGTTTCTAGCAATAAGCATAATGAGAATCAACTCAGAAATGATAATTACCATGGTCCTCTTTGCTCTCCATTTATTCCGGATGTTCTTTCCGACTAATTAGTTTTTCAAAGTCTCTCGTATAATTCGCGCAGTCTCTTTTCCATAATCCTCCACGAGTATTGTGTTTCGTAAATAGCACGCCCCCGTTTGGCAATGCTTCCCCACTGAGAAGAATTTGAAATAAGATAATCTACTCCTCGAGAAAAACCTTCCTTTGAATATTCAACAACAATTCCGAGACCGTGTGATTCAACTACTGTATCAATACCAGTGCCTCTTGCCACAATAATTGGTTTCCCTAGTGCCATAGCTTCATATAGCTTATTAGGTGAGGAATACTTGT
>JAAYKZ010000321.1 GCA_012522165.1 Clostridiales bacterium | reverse complement strand
GTCCATTACACCCATAACAACCCTTTGTTTAGGGTTATTGGGGCATTTTGTAATGGGTGGCGGCAGTTCCGTAATTTCTTCACATTTTAAACAAAATGTTCTATGATACTTTCCCAGTTTCGGATTTAATCCATAGTTAGCCACTATCTTTCTACCATCCTGATTTCTTAAGGCCTTAACCACCTCTTTAAAGTTTAGTTCCTTAAGTAGCATAATATTGTATTCCCTGCCCATTTTCCCCAAAGAATGAGCATCGGAATTGCTGATAAAGGTTTTAGAATCTAATTCTGATACCTGAGATGCCATACTGGTATCTGCACTTAAGCCTAACTCAATTGAGGGTATCTTCTCAAGGGAAGATGGATTAAAAATTTTAGCCAGGCGGTCAGCACAACTTCCGTAAAACCCCTTATAAGGAGTAAAGACATGTGCCGGTATAAAGATACCTTCCAGGGAATCTACTATATCAAATAGCTCTTGCCCTGATAGCCTACTGACAGTAGAATTGTATTCTAGATTGGTCATATGCCTGTCCATAATACGGGAGAACTCTTGTATCTGAGAAAATTTAGGAAAAAAAACTAAGGAATGTGCACTCCCACCCTCTTTTTCTCTGGTTTCAATCTCTGATCCTAGCAAAATTACTAAATCAGCTTTATAAACTAACCCTCCTTCAGCAAGCTCAGCTAGCTCGCCAGCTTGGAGCAGCTCCTCAATATCCCTAATTATCCAAGGTGATACGCAATCTACTACTCCTATTACCTGAATGCCCTTTCTATGATATGCTTCATAGGCAATGTTGCTAAAGGTTAGTTTGTGGGAAGTACCACGTTTTGTAATCTTTCCTAAAGATGATCTACCTATATGTACATGAAGATCTACAAAATACTCTTTCATCTGTCTGCTCCTTTTACATCTTTTTTTTCCTTAAGTACCCATATTATTTATTAGTATCTGACAGACAAATTATAATACCAAAAAATTTTGTACATAGTTATTCTTTTAAACTCTTTAGCAATGAGAGTCTTCACTGAGTTGGCTATAAAAACCTGGCTTATAAAACACAGTAGACTTTATAAACTGACTAGCTCCACATCAATATTGCCCTGTGTTATCTTCATTCTTCCTAGACATATAGGTAGTTGAAATCTCTTTGGCCCTGCACTCCCCGGGTTAAAGTATAATATTCCATCCCTCCATTCCTCCTTGGGAATATGGGAATGACCATATATAACAACATTAAAACCTGCCGCCTTTGGGTCTAGATTTAACATGCCTATATCATGGATAACAAAAATATCAATATCTTCTACCTCTACTACTTGAGTCATAGGAAGAGCTTGTGCCCACCTTCCTCTATCAGTATTGCCTCTCACAGCGTAGACTGGAGCAATTTGTTCCAGTGTCTCCAAAACTTTTGGATCGCCTACATCCCCTGCATGGATTATCAGTTGACTGCCCTCTATCGCCTCTAATGCCTGTTTTCTAACTAGTCCGTGGGTATCAGATATTACACCTATAATCATTGTTCATCCCTTCTTACTAGAATTTTTTAATTATATATGTAACCAATTATAATCCAATTTGGTATCCTATGCCAAATCAAATCATATTTATGATAGTATAATACTTTTGCTATTTCAGAAATATTTTTCCAAATAGCAGGATTTTCAAAATTTATGTCGAATTATTAGTGTTGTAGTAAGTTTTTGTTATTTTCTAGGAGGTATGTTATGATTAATAAAAGAAGTGTTGGCTTATCTATTCTATTAACTTTAGTGACATGCGGTCTTTATGGAATCTATTGGTTCGTTAAGCTTACTGATGAAGCTAACGCATTAAGCGGAGATCACAAAACTTCTGGTGGTACAGCCCTATTATTTACAATAATTACCTGCGGTATTTATGCCCTTTTCTGGAGTTATCAAATGGGTAAAAAGATGTATAAAGCACAAGAAAGGGCAGGAGTCCCAGCTAATGATAACTCAATTCTCTACCTAGTTCTTACTCTATTTGGTGTTGGTATCATTGCCTATGCCATTATCCAATCTGATATTAACGAAATATTAGAAAGAGCCAATGTCGCAGCTTAAAAAAATTATAATAGCAATAATCCTATTTTTATTAATTTTTTACGTGTATATTGGAGATCCAGCCAAAGGCCCTATATTACCATGTGTATTCAATAAAGTTACAGGCCTGTACTGTCCTGGATGTGGTATGACTAGGGCCGTCCACTCCATTATGCACTTTAAATTTTATCAAGCAATTAGGTATAATGCCCTTGTTGTGCTTATACCGCCTTTACTGATAATATATTACTTATTAATCATGTTCAAATGGGATTCCAAGTACAGCAAGGCAATAATTTATCTTGCAATTGCCATTGCTATTTTATACGGTATAGCACGAAATCTATCATGGTTTAATGATTTAATGCCTACAACTGTAGGCATTAATTGTTTTCAAAGCCTTATGCTGGATTTACATGGACTACCACATCGCCTATATTCTTTTTATTTTTAATCTTCTCCTTAATTTGAGCAGCGATGGAATGTCCCTGTTCTACTGTCATAGTTCCAGAAACTGATACTTTCACTATAACTATAAAACTTACCCCTATAGGTTTAGCATTTATAGAATCCACATGGTCTACACCTTTAATGGCTTCTATCTCCTCTTTTAACCTGATAAGGTAGTCTTGATCTATATTAGTGTCCATAAGTACATTATAAGCGCTGATAAATATCCTTATTCCTGTATACCCGATCCATAAAGATATACCTATACCTACAAGTCCGTCTACCCAGTATATTTTCCTTGCACCTAGAATTATGCCTAAGAGAGTAGATAAGGTTACTAATATGTCATTCCTATGATCTTCTGCATTTGCTATTATAAGCAGGTTGTCCCACTTTTTACCTATACGATAAGTATATATCCATAATGCAGTCTTGAGTACTACAGTTATAGAAGCTACAACAATTAGCCACCATGAAAAAATAAAGCTTTGCTTGGTTATAATAGCTACCACTGAACTTTTTAGTACTTGAAATGTAACTAGCAATAAAGAAAAACTTATAATCATAGAAAATATATATTCTGCCTTACCATGCCCATAGGGATGACTTTTGTCCTCAGGCATACTAGCTATCTTATTCCCCAAATAGGTCATAACAGATGCAAAAACATCCCCGGCACTATTAAAGCCATCGGCTATCATACCTTGACTTTTACTTATAAAACCTATTAGTAATTTTAATATAAGTAGTATTATATTTAATCCAATACCTAGTATAGCAACTCTCTTAGTTGCAGAATAACGATCCATTATGTAATACCCCCATATATAAATATCGGGCCTTATTTATAGCCCGCTCTTTATATACCCATTTAAGATGTCCTACTAACACATGTTAGCAGGACACCTTATCCATCTCCTTAATACAGCTTTCCACTTGTCTAATATATTCCGATAAAGCAGTTAATTTTGCAGCAGGAGGCAGATCTAAAAACCTCTTATTTATATCTATTAATTTATTGATTATTGATAAAAGTTGACCTTGGTTTTTTTCATTGCTCTGGCGTTTGTAC
>JAAYKZ010000320.1 GCA_012522165.1 Clostridiales bacterium | reverse complement strand
CAGATGGGTAGTGATCAGAGTTTTTCAGTAGCTTTACTTAATAAACATGGTGATGGTGTTGTGTTAACTGGGCTTTATTCTAGAGAAGCTTCAACTATCTTCGCCAAACCCATTATTAATAGGAATTCTAAATATCCTTTATCAGATGAAGAAAAACAAGCTATAGCAATATCAAGCAAAAACTCAAATGTATAAGCAAGGCACCTTCCCGGAATAATATATGGGGAGGTGTTTTTATGACAACTGTAGGTTTATCCAGTTCCTTAGTACATCTAAAAGATGAACTTAAAAATCTTGGATATGAAGTTTACCTAGAAGATGAAATTAATTTTCCTGTGGATGTTTTTATTTATTCACAGGATAATGGACAGTTCTCTTTATATTCTACTGCTCAAAAATTAGATAGCCTTACTTTATCTAATACTAATACCGATGGGGACTTCTGTGGGACCTTGCTTATAGATGCTAATGGAAAGTCTATAGATGATATTAAATTAATTATTGAAAATCGAGTATATAGTCCTATTTTTTAATTGCTGCTGGTTCTAATTTATTGTTGACTATTTTGGATAGATTATAATAGATACCTGCACTTATTATATCTGCCATTTTCATTACCAGACTTAGTCTGGTATTTTGTAAAATCATATATTCCATAAATCCGCTAATATTTACTATTCCCATAACATGCATATGCCCTATTTCTGGGAGTTTTTTATTTACCCCAGCACCTGGCTTTATGGGTCCTTCACCTATTGAAATACATCCAATACTTTCCGCTTTCCCCAAACATGCGTCAATACTTATAATAAATGGATTGCTAAATCTCTCTTTTATTTCTTTGATTGTAGAAATTAAATTTTTGGCATGAACAGGCTCATTTAATGTACCATAAACCTGAATATGCTCCCCTTGGATATATCTCAGCTTATGACCTACTAAGGGACCTAAGCAATCACCTGTAGATCGGTCGGTACCAATACAAAGTATTACTATGTGTGAACAATCTTTGTTAATATTGCGCAGTAAAATTTCCTCAAATCCCTTAATAAACAAAGATATTGCATAAGGCTTATTTATATCAACACATATTTTCATTTTTGACAACTTTAATAACTCCTCTTGTATTTTATAAAGCCTCTTTCTTTTTTCATCTTAGTCATATGCATCCATAGAGCAAGAAAGGTATTAATAAGTTTTTAATATTTTATGATAAAGGGATGAGGATTATTACTTTTTTACCTAAACTTCTCCGCTTATTTAAGAGTTTTTTACCATTTACAGTGATTTTTTAAGTAAATACCTTGCTTTATTTAATCCAGAAGACTGGCCTTTTTATTATTAATATAAATGATGGATAGGGCACTTTATAAAATATTATCCATATTATGGTAAGAGGCGTATTAGTGTAATAGGTTAATCTACATAAAAAGAAGGATTTTGCCCCTTTTTAGCGAAAACATTATTGTAAGCTTTTGCTGAGAGGTGGCAACATGAAACTAAGAAGATTTTTAGTAACTATATTTTCTATTATTGTAGTAATAGTTTTTGTTTTTATAATTCACAGACATACTAGTTTAAATAGAGTCTATTTACATGGAATTGACCATCCGCCTATTGCCTTTAGTGAAAATGATAATTTATTTATTTATAAAGATTTTTTTGCTATTTCTGGACAATCTCTTAATTTCTATAATAACCGTGGTCAACAAATTGATATGCCCTTTGATTTTGTAGATGAATTTAATCAAAGCTTTACTATAACAGACATGACTTCTAATTATATTCTTATAAACAGTAGATTTATTTATTAAGTCCATGATTCAAAATTACACAATATATAT
>JAAYKZ010000319.1 GCA_012522165.1 Clostridiales bacterium | reverse complement strand
CTCTTCAACAAGCTCATCTAGTGAATACGAGGTCCATCCTCCGCTAGCATAAATGGGAATATCTCTTTTCGTGCCACCTAAGAGCTGATATAGGGGCATTTCAAATATTTTCCCTTTTAAATCCCATAGTGCAATATCAACCGCACTGTATGCACAAAAAGCTAAGCCCTTCCTGCCAACCCCTCGCATATAGTGGAAAATTTCGTTCCATAGGACCTCTGTTTCCATTGGGTTTCTTCCTATAAGCTTAGGTGCAACTGCCTTATTGATGAATTCAGCAATTGCTTCACCGCCAACCTCATGGTATGTTATACCGACTCCATGCAAACCGTTGTTAGTTTTCACATCTACTACCACAAATCCTATCGTTTCCACATTGCGCGTAGAATCAGAAAAGTTGCCCTTGACTCTTGACTCTACCAGATAAACATCAATATCGGTTATTTTAACACCCATATTTCACTACCTCCAAATAATAGTAATGATCCCAATTCTAAGTATTCAAAGCTCAGCTTTACTTATGTTCACAGAAGATTTGGAATAAATAATACCGTCTGTGGAACAAAGGTTATCAATAATAATACCACTATTGCAATTGCAACAAAGGGCAATATTTCCCTGTATAGAACATCCAATTTGACTTTAGCTACATTTGAGGTTACAAATAACGTCATTCCTACCGGAGGAGTAATCAGACCGATGCAAAGGTTGAAGACCATAATTAACCCATAGTGCAGCGGGTCAACGCCAAATTGCTTGGCTACCGGAAGCAGGATTGGAGCCATAATTAGTAATGCTGGCGACTGATCCAGTATAGCACCAATTAATAATAGAATCAGATTCGTAAAGATTAGAAAAACCGTTCGGGAATTTACATAATTTATAAAGAAACTAGTTACTTGCTGCGGAATCTGTAGCGCTGTTATTACCCAACCCATTGCTGAAGCAATTGCTATTATAAACATGACATTTGCTGTAGTCTTTGCCGTGCTAATGCAACATTTAAAGAATGTTTTCATGTCCAAAGATTTTGTAACAAATTTGCTAATAATAAAAGCGTACAAAACTGCTATTGCTGCTGACTCTGTCGCTGTAAAAACACCGGATGAAATGCCACCTATTATTATGACAGGGAGCATAAGAGATGGAAGTGTGTTAATGGCAGCTCTACCTATTTCAGCAAAACTAGACATACGTTCGCGCCTTGGGTGGTTGTTTTTTACCGCTTTGATGTAACAAACAAACATGTAACCAAGACCCAATAATATTCCAGGGATTATTCCTCCAAGGAACATTTTACCCACAGAAATGTTTCCTGCGACCACTGCATAAATAATCATAATGCCACTGGGAGGAATAATTGGGCCAATAATTGCCGAGGCAGCGGTGACTGCAGCGGAATAATCACGACTATAGCCTGCTCTCGTCATCATATCAACTTCCAATGCACCAAGACCTGCAACATCCGCAGTAGCCGAACCGGAGATACCCGCGAAAAACATACTCCCTAAAACATTTACATGTGCTAGTCCACCTCTAATATGCCCAACTAAGGTATCACAAAAACGAACTATATTTTCTGTAATACCGCCTGAACTCATCATTTCACTGGCAAGAATAAAAAGAGGTATACAAAGGTAGGTAAAATTGTCTAAACTTGAAAATAGCTTTTGAGGTATTACAGCCATATTTCCGCCTAACATCAGGAAAGAAATTATTGTAGTAAAGCCCATAGCAAAACCTATCGGCACACCAATAAACATGATGGTGAGAAAGAGTAACAATAGGATTAGTGCCATGTATTAAGCAACCCCTCCATTTTATATTTAGCTGGCCTGCATAGAGAAAATACCGAGCTATCTTTCTCTACGCAGGCTTGAAAAGTCATTGCATATTATGAATTAAACGGTTTAACGTTCCTTGTAATTACACCTAAGACTTCAATGAATGTTTCGAAGGTCAAAAGTATACATCCCACAAGGGGTGCACTGTAAAGATATACCCCGGAAAGTCTAAGGGTGGGAGATTTGTAGAGAACATTCAGCTTAACCACATAGATAGCATAGTAAATAGTTACAGCAAGAAAGATTGCCATGATAAGTCTGGTGATGTAATATAAAATACATTTGTTTTGGTAACCAAGTCTGTCGTATATTAAGTTAACTGATGCCTGTGAACCCTCCTTTAAACATATCCCAATCATGAGATAAACCGACCATATGAGGGCATACTTGGCAATCTCTTCAGTAAACGGGAATGAAAAAGATACATATTTGATGATAATAAACCTGTAGAATACTTGAAACAACAATGCTAAGGAACATACGATAATTAAAAAAGCTGCAATTGTTTCAAGAACCCTTTGAAGACAATCGGATATCTTTTTTAAATTAAGGTACAACTTGTTCAACGTTGCCACTTTATCACCTCTACAGCGGTGCTTACTTCCGGTAATTGTTAATCTCTTCTATCAAGCTATCGACAATCTCATCACCAATTAATGTTCTTACTAATTCCTGTGTAGGTCCAAATACGGTTTCATGCCATTCTTTTAATTCTTCCGGTGTGGGTTCGTAAATGATCATACCTTTTTCTTTTAAGAATTCTAGTCCTTCATTATTCTTGTTCTCTATAACTTCCTCGGCATTTACCAATGCCTTTGCAGCGGCTTCATCTATTACCTTCTTCAGCTCATCCGGAAGTTCATTATAAAATTGGTCATTCATCACAAAAGCCATTATTGAGGCTACGTGACCGTCCAGTACCAGATATTTCTGCACTTCATAAGTCAGGTCCTGTATAATATTCAGGATTGGATTTTCCTGACCATCTACTACTCCATTCTGCATTGCAACATACATCTCTGACCCCGGCATGGGCACTGCTTTGGCACCTAATGCTTCAACCATTTTAATGTAAACAGGGCTTTCCATAACTCTGAAGGTTACACCTTTTGCATCATCAACAGTTCTCAGTTCTTTGTTGCTCGTAGTAAAATGCCTGAAACCGTTACTGGTCATGTTGAGTATTCGAATTCCAGTTACTGATCTCACTTCGTCACTTAAGTTTTTGCCCCAGTTTCCATTAATGATATCGTTGCACTCGTCAACGGAAGAAAAAAGACCGGGTATTGAAAGAACCATTGTCTTGTCATAGAGAGTATTTAGCATGCTGAGATTTACTATTGTCATTTCAACTGTTCCGGCTATGATACCCTGTATTACCTCTGATGCGCTGCCTAATTGACCGGATGGATAAAGCTCAACTTTGATGGCACCATTAGACTTTTCTTCAACATAGTCCTTAAAAGTATAAGCATACATAATGTCAGGGCTGTCCTCTGGCTCCATGTTGCCAGGCGTGTAAGCAAGCTTAATGGTATAAACTGTTTGCTGAGCATTTGTGTTATCGTTTCCTGGAGCCGTATCTGATGATGAAGATGATTTACCACAAGCAACGGCACTTAAACACATTATTAAACACAGCACAATACAAAGAACTTTCTTCATGTTTTTTCCTCCAATCATAATTTCTTTCTTGTAATTATTCCTTTAAAATAAATTTTGAACACTTTGCAGCGAATAATGATATGAATTGTTCCCAAAAATACAACTAGATAGTAGCTTTGTTTTCTTGAGATAACTTTAAGTACT
>JAAYKZ010000318.1 GCA_012522165.1 Clostridiales bacterium | reverse complement strand
TTTGGAGTAATAGGTTGTTTGGGTAAAACTATTATACCTTAAGGAGTCCGAGGCTTTCAATTTTCATTTAACTTAACAGAACGATAATAGATAATTGGAGAAAGGTTTATGGATCGAAAAAAATTAGGTCATTGGGGAGAGCAACAAGCTTGCAAGTATCTAGAGAGCAAAGGGTATGTTATATTGGACAAAAACTATCGATGTAGGCTTGGCGAGATAGATTTAATAGCTCTAGATGGGGGCTGTCTGGTATTTATTGAAGTCAAGACTAGAACATCTGTTTCTTATGGGTTTCCAGCAGAAGCAGTGGGTAAGAGCAAACAAAATAAATATATTCAAATGGCATCTATATACGCCAAGGAGAAAGGCATATATGGAGCCTCTTTTCGTTTTGATGTAGTTGAGATTTTGATTAATAAAAAACAAGGTTATTGGGATATTAATCATATTACTAATGCTTTTCAATCTACTGGAGGCAGGTATTATTCTTAGAGCTCCTTAAATAGCTTTATGGCATATTGTAGAGCTTTATAACATTGGGGGAAATAGCATATATGGATTATCGAAAACTGTTTAAAGAGATAAATAAAGGAGACTGGCAGGGAATTTATCTCTTCTTTGGCGAGGAACAATATATAAAACAGCAAGCGCTTAACAGAATCATAGAGGCCATGGTAGATCCATCTTTAAAAGACCTTAACTATGCTCAGATAGATGGGACAGATGTGGACTTAGATATAATAATAAACGCCTGTGAAACTTTACCTTTTATGGTGGATAGAAGATTAGTTGTTGTAAAGGATCTTTCAATATTAAATGGTCGAGCTGATGGTAATATAGATGAAGATAGTTTTCTCGAATATATTAAGAAGATGTCAGAGACAACCTGCCTAATTCTTTATTGTCGGAATGGAGTAGATAAGAGAAAGAAGATATATAAATATATTAATAAGACAGGAAAAGCTATTGAGTTTAAATATTTGACAGGTAAGGAATTACATACCTGGATCAACCAGACTGTAGAACAGCAGGGTAAAAAGATTTCATATAAGGCCATAAGTTATTTGGTAGATCGGGTAGGCAATGAGTTAAATGATATATCTAATGAGCTGAAAAAACTTATCTCCTATATAGGTCAGAGTGGCGAAATAGACATTAAAGCTATAGATCAAGTTGTAACCCCAACTCTTGAGCAAAGCATCTTTCAACTGGTAGATGCCATTGGGGAGAAAAGGAGCAGTCAAGCTTTGATGATATTAGGCAACCTTATTAATGAAGGAGGTCAAGCCGCTCCTCCTATTCTGGCTATGATTGCCAGGCAATTTAGGCTCATACTACAATGCAAGGAATATCGTGAGAAAGGCTATAATCCCAATACTATCGCCGCAAAGTTAAATCAAAGATCTTTTGTAGTAAAAAAGTGCTTGTCTCAGGCAAGGAATTTTACTGTAGAACAGTTAAAAAAAGGACTAGAGTTATGTTTACAGGCTGATTATTATATAAAAATTGGGAAAATTCAAGATTCAATGGCTCTAGAACTTATCATTATAAAAATGTGTAATTATTAAACAAGAAAAGCTTCCACCTTTAGGAAGCTTTTTGCCACATTTCTAACTATTCTTGATTCTGGACTGCTTGTAGCTTTAAAGCTAATTTAGACTTTTTCCTATTAGCAGCGTTTTTGTGGAAGACTCCCTTAGCAGCTGCTTTATCGATACTGCTGGTAACTTCAGGGAATAAACCACGAGCCTTGTCCAAATCTCCCTCAGCAATAGCAGCTTCAAATTTTTTGATAGCAGTTTTCACACTAGATTTAATTGATTTATTTCGTAATGTTCTAGTTCTAGCTATTTTTATTCTCTTTATTGAGGATTTAATGTTGGCCAAGAATTTCACCTCCTTGATTAAATCGACGAAAACAATTTTATCATGAACCTTTAGAAAAGGCAAGGGATATATTGAAATTTGAATGATATTCATTGTGTAGAATAAAAAACAAGTTGATGGTCAATATAGTGATATGGAAACTTTACACTATCATGAAGAGGTGAAATTTATGACAAGCATTAGGACAGATCTAGCATTGGAAGCCAGAGAACTATATGGTCAACAGAATGAAGATATGGCTGGTATAGAAAGTGAGAGCTATAAAGAGCATGGTATTGAGATAACTAGGGTTAGGATTACCAGTCCCAATGGTGAGAAAAAGGTGGGCAAGCCCATGGGTAATTATATAACCATAGAAGCTGCAGGTATCAGAGAGAGAAATCCAGAATTTGATGAAATAGTAAGTCAGAAACTAAGTGATGAAACCAAGGGACTTCTTGATTTAAATAAGAATAGTAATGTATTGGTGGTAGGACTGGGAAATTGGAACATTACCCCTGACTCACTTGGCCCCAAAGTAGTAGATAGAATTATGGTAACTAGACATATTCTTGAGTTGATCCCAGATCAGGTAGATGAAAGAGTACGAGCTGTATGCGCTATTGCGCCAGGTGTATTAGGTATTACCGGTATTGAAACCGTTGAAATAATTAAGGGAGTAGTTGATAGAGTAAAGCCTGATGCTGTTATTGTAATTGATGCATTGGCTTCGCGGAAAACGCATCGAATAGGTACTACCATCCAGATAGCTGATTCGGGTATTACCCCAGGTTCAGGTATTGGGAATAAAAGAATGGGTATAAATCAAGAAACTTTAGGCGTAAAGACTATAGCTATAGGAGTCCCTATGGTAGTCTATGCCCATACTATAGGCAGGGATTCATTAGACATTATAATAAGAGAATTTTCTAATCAGGCAACACCAGGAACCGAGTTTTATAAGATGTTAAAAGGAATGGATCAAAGTCAGCTAGATGCCATGGTAAATCAAGTTCTTAGTCAGGATATGGGAGATTTAGTGGTAACTCCAAAAGAGGTGGATATTCTTATAGATGATATAGCCCGTATTATATCTGATGGATTAAACCTGGCCTTACATGATAACATATCTCTAGAGGAATCCAGGCGTTTTATGCATTGATAGATTAATGGCTTTATAGGAGGGCACTATGAGTAGAGTGGAGAGGAGCTTAAGAAGAAAGAGAATGAAAAGGAGAAGAAGGGGGATGTTCTTTTCCTTGTTTTTAATATTAGTTCTTTTTGTAATAGCTTTAGTAGTTACCAATAATACAATGGTTAAGGCCACCGGCTTATCAGCAGAAGAAAACTTAATATCGATGGAACGTGTCAGCGAATTTGTAATAGATAAGGCATACAAAATAGTTGATAGAATACAGAAAATAGATATTGATTCATTAAAGCAAGAAACAGAGAGGTTATTAAAAGATAGTATTGGCTTTTTAAAAGCACTTAAAGCTAGATGGAAAAGCTTATAATATAC
>JAAYKZ010000317.1 GCA_012522165.1 Clostridiales bacterium | reverse complement strand
GTACACTCCCCGGAAAAAAATGAAACTTTGTTTATCATATCCCTCTAAATTATATCACATTATTAAGCAAAAATATACACAGGGGAATATTTATTAAAAATAAGACCGAGCTTTGCTCGGCCTTATTGTTATTGTTTTGTAAATACTGGTTTATCATTCTCTACATCAATTAGTACTATGTCCCCCACCTTGATCCTTCCTGCCAGAATCTCTTCGGACAGGTTATCCTCTACAGCACGCTGGATAGCCCTTCTTAAAGGCCTGGCTCCATATACCGGGTCAAAGCCTTCCTTTACCATAAAGTCTTTGGCTGCATCGCTTATGGTGAGATGAATATCCTTTTGGGCAAGCCGCTTTATGGCATTTTCCAGCATTAGGGGCACAATCTTTCTTAGGTGTTTGTCTTCTAGAGCATGGAATACAATTATCTCATCCACACGGTTGATAAATTCAGGTCTGAAGGTTTTCTTTAGCTCTTCCATTATATTTTCTTTCATCTTTTCGTATTCGCTGTCAACACTGTCTTGGGCTGGAGCAAAGCCTAAGGTCTTTTGCTTACGGATAGTATGAGCACCAACGTTAGATGTCATAACTATTACAGTATTTCTAAAATCTACTACTCTACCCTTGCCGTCGGTTAGCCTACCATCCTCCAATATCTGCAATAGAATATTAAATACATCTGGATGAGCTTTTTCAATCTCGTCCAGGAGTATTACTGAATATGGACGTCTGCGAACCTTTTCTGTCAGCTGTCCACCCTCTTCATAGCCTACGTAGCCTGGAGGGGAACCAATTAGTCTGGATACAGCATGTCTTTCCATATACTCTGACATATCGATTCGAATCATGGAATCTTCGTCACCAAATAAAACTTCTGCTAAAGCCCTGCATAGTTCGGTCTTACCAACTCCTGTAGGACCTAGGAACATAAATGAACCCACAGGTCGTTTTGGATCCTTAAGTCCCACTCTTGCCCTTCTAATAGCTCTTGATACTGCATGGATGGCCTCATCCTGACCTATTACCCTCTTGTGGAGAATCTCCTCCATATTTAACAGCCGTTCTGATTCCTCTTGGGTCAGCTTTACAACAGGGATTCCAGTCCAGCTGGATATGATTTCAGCTATCTCATGTTCTCCCACCATCTGATTACCCGCAGCCTGACTTTTCTTCCATTTCTCCTTTTCTTCCTCTATCTCATCTCTTACCCTTCTCTCTTCATCCCTTAGCTGAGCAGCCTTCTCAAAGTTTTGGTTGGCTACTGCTTCTTCCTTTTCCTTGCGTAGATCTTCCAGCTTCTTTTCCAGGTTTTTAACATCTGGTGGGGCAGTGTATGACTTAAGCCTTACTCTAGATGCAGCTTCATCTATTAGATCTATGGCTTTGTCAGGCAAAAATCTGTCGGTTATATATCTATCTGATAAAGTAGCAGCCGCCTCTATGGCTTCATCGGTGATTCTTACCTTGTGATGGGCCTCATAGCGATCCCTTAGACCATAAAGTATCTGAATAGTTTCCTCCACGGTTGGCTCTCCCACCATAACAGGAAGGAAACGTCGCTCTAGTGCGGCATCCTTTTCCACATGCTTTTGATATTCGTCCAAGGTGGTAGCACCAATGGCTTGAATCTCTCCCCTGGCCAAAGCTGGCTTTAGGATATTGGAAGCGTCAATTGCTCCTTCAGCAGCACCTGCACCGATTATGGTGTGCATCTCGTCAATAAACAAAATTACATCCTTTGCCTGCTTAATCTCTTCCATAACGGATTTTAGGCGCTCTTCAAATTCCCCTCTGTACTTGGCCCCAGCTACCATGCCTGAAAGATCTAAGGTTACTACCCTCTTGCCTTTTAAAAGCTCCGGAATATTGCCTTCTGCTATCCTCTGGGCTAGACCTTCAGCTATAGCTGTTTTTCCTACTCCCGGCTCACCTATAAGTACGGGGTTGTTCTTGGTTCTACGGCTGAGAATCTGAACAACTCTCTCTATCTCATTATCTCTGCCTATAACTGGATCTAACTTTCCTTCCCTGGCCAGCTCCGTCAAATCTGTACCAAACTGATCCAGGTTGGGAGTATTGCTCCTGCCTTTAGGAGTACTTTGGTTTTCACCGCCTTCTTCTTGTACCATCTGCATGATTTGTGTCCTGATTTTTTCAAAATCAATATTAGCGTCTTTTAGTATTCTGGCGGCTACACCTTCACCCTCTCTTATAAGGGCTAGTAATAGATGCTCAGTGCCTACATAATTATGGCCTAGATTTCTAGCTTCATAGAAGCTAAGTTCCATAACCCTTTTTGTTCTAGGTGTATAGCCAAAACCTTCATTGAAGTTATAATTGCCTTTACCTACCAGCTGCACGATATAGTCTCTCATCTTGCCTAGATCCATACCCATATCTGCAAGTACCTTTGCAGCTGCTCCTTCTTTTTCTCTTAACAAACCCAATAACAAATGCTCAGTACCTACATAGTTATGCCCCATATTTCGGGCTTCCTCCTGAGCATATAATAAAGCTTTCTGTGCTCTTTCTGTAAATCTACCAAAAAACGCCATTATTGTCCCTCCATTCTATATCAATCCAACTTGTTTATTAATCTATTATCTTTTTTTGGTGCCTACTTTTCTATTTCTTAATTGGTTATTTATTAGTAAACCCCTTCACTTATTGGTCACGAAAACTTGGAATCTATTTTTTAATTATGCTTTAGTTTTTGAGCTGCAAGCCCTGCTCTTATAATATCCAGATTTTTTATATTAGAATCTCGAGCAACATATTTTTTAAGGTGAGCAGGTTGCCCCATAATCATTAACTCATTTATGTGCTGAATACCCATATTAGGTATTATGCCCATTTCCACTCCTAACCTAACTTTTGATAATAGGTTCATAAATTCCTTTAAATTCATAATTTTAGCGTGAATCATAATTCCATAGGCTCGCCAAATATCATCTTCAAATTGTATTCTGTCTTTTTGCAAGAGTGCCTGCCTGGTTTGCCTTTCCTTCTCCACTATCTGCTTTGCAACTACATCCAGGTTGGTTATAATCTCTTCTTCCGATGCTCCTAAAGTTATCTGGTTGGATATCTGAAAGATATCCCCTATAGCCTCGCTGCCTTCACCATATAGTCCCCTTACTGCAATGCCAATTTTAGCCAAGGTTTGAAGTATCAGCTTCATTTGCCCTGTAGCTGCTAAAGCAGGTAGATGCATCATTACTGAAGCCCTCATACCAGTACCTATATTGGTAGGACAACAGGTAAGGTATCCCAGATTTTCATCAAAAGCATAAGGCAGTTGCCCCTCTATAGCATCATCTATTCTATTTATATAATTCAAGGCTGCATTTAGCTGATAGCCTGGGAATATACACTGAAGCCTAACATGATCCTCTTCGTTTACCATAATGCTGCATATCTCCTGTTGATTCACCAAAATAGCAGCTCCCTCAGCATGCTCCATAAGATCGGGGCTAGCTAAATGCTTTTCCACCAATATCTGCCTGTCATCTGGCGATAGATCTTCTATAGTCAAAAACTGATAATAATCCTGTATTGGTGACTCTTGACCTAATACACTCCTGCGGACTCGATGTACTACTGAATCTCTGGAAACTTTGTCCATAACGGTAGGAAAAGGAGTGTCAGCAAGATTTCTAGCAAGCCTAACTCTACTGCTAAGTACCACATCGGATATAGGACCTTTTTCATTAATCCAACTCATCCCCTATCCCTCCTGTCCTTGCTTGCTTTCCAGTTCTCGTATCCGGTCTCTGAGCCTTGCAGCCTCTTCAAAGGCTTCCACTTTTATAGCGCTTTCCAGCTGACGCTTTAACTCTTCTATCTCTTTGTTGGTACGCATTCTTGCATTTTCTGCATGGGGTCTTTTACCAGTATGACGGGTAGCTCCACCCTGTACTCTTTTTATTATTGGATATATTTCATCTTTGAAAACTTTATAACAGTTTTGGCATCCAAATCTTCCAATCTTTTTAAACTTCTGATAGTCCATCCCACACTTATCACATTTTAAAACAGGAATATTGGCCGATGACCTGGTGGGGCTAATTGGGTCTAGGAAACTAGTCAAAAGATCATTTACAGAAAATGGAGAAAACCAATTTAAATCTTCTCTTTCCTCTGCACAGTCCTCACATAGGTGCAGTTCTGTTTTATTATTATTTACAATCTTTGTTATATGAACAGTTGCAGGGTTTTTATTGCACTTTTCGCATAACATGTATTATTCCCTCCCAACAAAGGCGTCACACCGTGACCTTAGAATAGCCACCAGCATAGCCTTTAGAATATTTGCTCTAATAACTCCCCTAAGATTTGCGGGTATAGCAATGACTTTATCAACAAGAGCTGATTTTATAATTGATGCTTCCCTCTCT
>JAAYKZ010000316.1 GCA_012522165.1 Clostridiales bacterium | reverse complement strand
TTCTTTATCATGGTAATCCTCCTTTTAATTTCAGTTTTATTCTTAGCCATTCCAACTACTCCTGGACGCCAATAGGTGCTTGACAAAATCTCTACTAAGCTGATAATAGTATTCCCATAATTCTTTCGCTTTTCCGGTTCTAAACGGGCTAATACCCAGGCATCGCATATGATTTCTCGATCTTTCCTCATTTCACTAAATGCATACCATACTATAGGATTGAACCAATGGACAGCCTGCACAACTATCATTAACCAATTTGCTAATATGTCTTTTCGTTTTATGTGCATCATTTCATGTAGAAATATATGTTCTAAATCCTCATTTGATAAGCAACTCAGCACCTCTGGTGATATAATAATCTTAGGTTTAAAATATCCCATAAGGGAAGGCCCTTTTGATTCAGTACAGCATATGATGTCCGGCATCTTTTTTACATCCGCCCTTCTCCTGCACCGATCTAAAATACTGATTATATTAGCATCAGTACACTTGGGCATGTGATTGACTTTTTTTAGCAGGTTCAAATATACAACTAAGTTATATATAAGTACTGCTAATACACCAGCCATCCAAAGCAAATGTAAATACCCAATCCAATTATTGAGGACAGTTCTTCTATTTAGATCTATTTCTTCCCTATTAGGACTGACTCTTTCTTTCTGAATATCATCCTTAAAGAATGTATCCTTAAAACTTGAATTAATGTCAGTGCTGCTAGGTGATACATAATTTTCTATACTATTTAATGAAGTCCTTGGGATCAAATTAAATATACTGAAGGATGTCTGTGGGGCATAGGGAATAACTAATCTTATAACAAGCAAAAACCAGATATAATAGTGCCAGGTTGCATTTAACTTATTCTTAAGAAGCGCTTTTGTTAATATGATTATCCCTGCTACTACACTTCCCATAAAAGAAGTAATAATTACAAGTTGAAATAGGTTATACAGGTTCAATCCTACTCACCCCCTGGACGGAAAATTCACTCCAAAATTCGCCTAAGTTCTTGAATCTCTTCCTGTGATAACTTTTCATTTTCAATAAAGTTAGCTAACAACATTCCCACAGATCCATCATACACTTTTTCTAAGAATAACTTAGTTTCTTTTCTTACACATTCTTCTTTAGACACCAGAGGATAATATTCGTATGGCCTAGCATTTTTGTCTACTCTGAGTGCTTTTTTGTTTACTAAACGATTAAGCAAGGTATGAATGGTTTTAGGGCTCCAGTCTGTTTCCTCTTTTAATTCACTAATAACTTGACTTGCCGTTAGTGGAGACTTATTCCATAAAACTTTCATAACCTGCCATTCAGCATCAGAGATTTGGGGTATGCTCTTAATTTCTATCATCTCCTTCCTACAAGTGTAGTCTGTAATTATATATTACACTTGTAGTATGCCTTTGTCAATAGTTTTTAATATTTTAATACCTGTATTTTTTTGGAATTATTCCATTCCTAAACCATGGGCATTACATTTAACCACAGCTAAAATTTTTTATTAATATTTTGCTTTATTAATTCTAGATTATGTTCCATTGCTTTTAGATCTATTTCTCAACATAGCTTTTCCTAGTTATCTAAACTCCTTTATGACGGTCAGGCAAATTATGAGTTTGCATCTTTACATAATATACCTCATATTTTGATAAAAAGTTTTCTTTTCAGTTAGAAAAATAAACCCTTTACTTTCCTTTATAGTAAAGGATTTTTGTATACAACTTATATTCACTTTTTATCTAACTTTTTTATCCACTTTTTCTTCTTCCCTGTTAGATAAAAACCAACATCTATTGTTACTATCTTTCCTATTAAACTATTTTTCTGTCGATGTAATAATTCCCTCGGCAATATAAACTTAAACCTACGACAAAGGCCACCAATATCACAACTGCTACATAAATGATTATTCTGTTATTCATCCATATCTTTCTTCACTTTTACTGCTAACTTAAGGTTAAAACATACACTTCTCGATTTTTCCCTATAAGTTCAATAACTTGACCAATATTTGAAGCTTTTCTAGTATTATAAATGATGTAAATGAAAACCATTTGATTCCGCTAAAACAATTATCTAATACTAATGTATCAAATTTGTATCATAGCATCAATTAAGTATTTAAATTGCTAACGGAATAATGATTAGGTTTTGATAAACACTATGGTTACTAAAGCATAATTATTGGAGGCGCTATTAATGAATGAAGGATTGGTTGTATTTGTTAGATCTATTATAGCTTTTTTCTCCTTGCTCATCTTTACCAGAATAATTGGCAAAGAACAAATTAGTCAATTAACCTTTTTTGACTATGTATTAGGAATTTCTATAGGCTCTATTGCGGCTTCATTAACTACCGATCTATCCAGTGGAGCCTGGCCTCATTGGGTAGGACTTTTAACATGGGCAGTTTTAGGCTATTTAATGGAGTTAATTACCATGAAATGGAGATATGCAGCTAAATATTTGGAGGGAGAGCCAACCATTGTTATTATGAATGGAAAGATAATGGAAAGTGCACTAAAAAAACTAAAATATAGAGTATCAGATATACTAGCCCTTCTGAGAAACCAAGGCGTCTTTGATGTAAATCAGGTGGATTTTGCTATTATTGAACCAAATGGTCAAATATCCATATTAAAAAAGCCGGAATATCAAATCAATAAGGATATGAATATACAAGTTCCTCCCAGTGGCATAAGCACAGAATTAATTTACGATGGAATTATCATAGATGAGAATTCAAGACAACTTAACAAGGATAGAGCTTGGTTAATGGATCAACTAAGAAAACATAAAATTAAAGACCCCTCGGAAGTGTTCCTAGCAACCCTTAACCCAGCAGGTGATATTTATATTGATAAGTATGATGATCAAATAATCAAAGTTACTGATATTGGCGACTACAAAGGACCGTATTAGGAGGTATTAAATGCGAAGATTTATGGTTATAGCTATACCTATATTCACCTTAGTTTTATTCATTTTTATAATGTTAAGTGGATACTTTCTAAAAAATACACAGGTGGAAAACTATGACATTCCAAAACAAATCCAAATAATTGAGAAATATATAAATAATGAAGAGTGGGAGGAAGTTAGCAAAGAAACGAAAAAATTAGAGGAAATATGGCAAAAAATAGTTGCAAGAGTTCAATTTAGCTCTGAAAGGGATGAAATAAATGCTTTTACTATAAGCCTAGCCATACTGCGTGGGGCTATAAAAGCAAAGGATAGGTCAAGTGCCTTAATAGAATTATATGAGGCCTTGGAACACTGGAAGGACTTAGGAAAATAATAGAGTTGTAAATATTGCATTAAAGATTACCTTTTGCTATAATTACCATATTAAATTTAAATGAATGTGCAGAGTAGGCATTGTGCGTTAAGTGTTAGGGGATGGGATGTTGCCCCTAAACGAAGGAAGGTTTCTTCCGCGATGCAATGCCGCATCCGCTGCCACATACAAAGATTGGCTTTTAAGCATTACCCTCTCTTTGTTGTGGCATCTTTGCCATTCAAAGAGAAAGGAGGTGCTTTTTTTGATTAGTAAAGTTAGCAAAATTTCATTAGCAGGTTTATTTATAGCAACAAGCATTATTTTGGCTCGTTTTT
>JAAYKZ010000315.1 GCA_012522165.1 Clostridiales bacterium | reverse complement strand
TCAATAAGTTCTATCTAGACAAAGCAGAACATAACATTTTTTTATTAAAATCAAAAATATATATTTATTGTGCAATTGTATAAATGAAAAATTTCAAAACTTAAGGATGCATAGCTACTTTAAAAGAGCTATGCATCCTTAAGCGCATAATGTTATTAGTTAACGTAATAACAACAACCTTGTCAAATTTACTTTTATTATTTAATGCATTTTAATCAATTAACTCATCAATCCCCGCTCCAGCTGGTACTATGGGATATACTTTATCATCTGGATGAATATCGCACTCTATTAGCACTGGTTCATTTAATTCAAGGGCTTGACTGAGTATGCTTTCTACCTGATCATTGTGATCTATTTTAAAAGCTTTTATGCCATAAGCCTCAGCCAGCTTCATAAAATCAACGCCTTGACCTAGCTGACTATGGGAGAACCTCTTATTAAAGAAAAGATCCTGCCACTGCCTTACCATTCCCAATGAACGATTATTTAACACTAGCTGGATAATTGGAATCTGATATCTAGATACTGTGGCCAGTTCAGTGGAATTCATTCTAAAGCTGCCGTCACCAGCTACATTAATAACCTTTTTGTCCGGCCTACCAAGGGCTGCACCTATAGATGCCCCTAGTCCATATCCCATAGTGCCCAGGCCACCTGAAGATATGAAGGTTCTTGGTTGAGAAAACTTATAGAACTGAGCAGCCCACATCTGGTTCTGACCCACTTCAGTAGTCAGTATTGCCTGACCCCCTGTTAATTCATAGAGCTTCTCAATGATATATTTAGGACTTAAATTGCTATTGCTTTTATACTTAAGAGGATAAGTCCTTTTCCACTCTTCAATCTGTTTATTCCAGCCATTCTCCTGCTTTTCATTCACATGTTTATTAAAAATATCTAATATCTGACTTACATCTCCACATACTTGTATATGGGTCATTACATTTTTACCCAGTTCTGCAGGATCTATATCCACGTGTATTATTTTAGCCTTAGGTGCGAATTTTTCTACATTGCTTACCACCCTATCGCTAAATCTTGCCCCCAAGGCTATAATGAGGTCACAGTTGGAAAAAGCATAATTTGAATATCTAGTCCCATGCATACCTACCATCCCCATGTAATAAGGATGACCTCCTGGAAAAGCTCCCATCCCCATTAATGAGCAGCTTACAGGTGCTTTTATTTTCTCAGCAAACTCTACCAGCTTATCATTGGCACCAGCTATATTTACTCCTCCACCTGCATAGATTACTGGCCTTTGACTCTTATTTATAGCCTCAATAGCTTTCTTGATATTATCAAAATCCACCTGTTCTAATTGATTTGGGCTATTATTATTCTTAATCTCTATCTTTTTAGGAATATAGTCAATAACCGTTGTTTGAATATCCTTGGGGATATCCACCAATACAGGCCCTGGCCTTCCTGATCTTGCTATACTGAAAGCCTGCCTAATAATATGAGGTAGTTGCTCCGCATCCTTGACCATATAATTGTGCTTTGTTATAGGATTTGTTACTCCTGTAATATCTACCTCCTGAAAGGAATCTTTTCCTATCAATGAATTGGCTACTTGTCCTGTAAATACTACTATTGGCACAGAATCCATATAGGCAGTAGCAATACCAGTTACGGTATTGGTAGCACCAGGCCCTGAGGTGACTATTACTACTCCCACCTTGCCTGTTGCTCTGGCATACCCATCTGCCGCATGAGTTGCACCCTGTTCGTGGGCAGTTAAAATATGTCTAATATCATCAGCATCGTATAGAGCATCATAAATTGACAGCACCGCTCCTCCCGGATAACCGAAAATAGTGTCCACACCTTGCTCTCTCAAACATTCCACCAGAACTTGCGCGCCTGTTAATTTCATTTCCTTGCCTCCTCTAAATATTTATTCAATTTTAATAAGGATAAAAATATAAAAAACCTTTCATCCATCCCTGGGACGAAAGGTTATATTTCGTGGTACCACCCATTTTCACCATTGCTTTGCAGCAATGGCCTCAGTAAGGTACGGCCATTTATTTGGCTTATACCTCTAGACTGTAACGGGCCCCTCCCGTTCAACCCTACTG
>JAAYKZ010000314.1 GCA_012522165.1 Clostridiales bacterium | reverse complement strand
CTGTCGGTGTTTTTTGAATTATAGTGGCTATAATGGTATTGCATGATTCATCTAATCAAGGTAAAATATTGTTAATTTGAATTATATATAATTTTTATTCTTTTTTTAGGAGGTAAATCATGAATCCGATAAAAATCATTACAGATAGTACAGCAGATATACCTATGGAACTGCGGGAGCAATATGATATACCCTTTATCCCTTTATATGTTACAATAGGAGAGCAAACCTATAAGGATCAGGTAGATATAGACACCGCACAATTATATAAATTAGTAGAAGAAACTAATGAACTGCCCAAGACAGCAGCTCCATCTGTCCAGGATATGATTAACAATTTTACACCTTGGATAGATAAAGGTTACGATATTTTATTTTTTGGTATATCATCAAAATTGTCTGCCACTATTCAATCAGCTAATTTGGCTGCTCAGGAATTTGACCATGGTAGGGTAAGAGTTATTGATTCAGGAAACCTATGTATGGGTATAGGTTTAATGGCAATAAAGGCTGCACAATGGGCATCACAGGGCTTTAGTGCAGAGGAGATTTACCATAAGATAGAAACTCTAAAATCTAAGGTAAGAACTAGTTTTGTCATTGATACTCTTAAATTTTTACATATGGGTGGAAGGTGTTCATCCATTGAACTCATAGCAGGTAGCGTATTAAAGATAAGACCGCAAATATTGGTTAAAGATGGAGGACTAATAGTTCAGGATAAGTTCAGAGGAAAGAAAGAAAAAGTACTAAACAATTTTTATCAAAAATTTGTTAGTGAAAACAATAAAATAAACAGTGATAGTATAGTCATAGCCCATTCCTCTGATTTAGCTTCTGCGGAGTTTTTGAAAAATAAAGCTATTAGTGATTTAAAACCAGAAAACATTTATTTGGTGGAAGCAGGTACAGTTATTTCTAGTCATTGTGGACCGGGTACAGTGGGAATAATTTATATTGAGAAAGATGAGTAAAGAAATATTCTTAGATATTCCTTTTATCCCCAAAAAGCCTATTAGCCTGGCATTAGTCGATAGTAGATATAAGGCCAGGCTAAAAAGCTTTTTTATAAAAAACAAAATTTTGCCGATTTTTGTGGAAAAATGCACTGAACTCTATCCTGCCATATCTTGCCATCCAGATATACAATGTCATCCATTGGGAGGTAATAGGATAGTAATTGCTCCTAATGCCAGTCAGTCACTGAAAAACCAATTAATACAACATAATTTTGAAATCATAGTGGGGAATACTAGACTTGAAAGCAACTATCCAAATAATATTGCATATAATGTAGCAAGAATTGGAAGGTATGCTTTTCACAATAAAAAATTTACTGATCCAATTTTGAAGGAAGAGTTACAAGCACAAGGTGTAGAACTTATCCATGTAAAACAGGGATATGCAAAATGTTCAGTAGCTGTTGTTGACCAATATTCCATTATAACATCGGATAAAGGAATCGCCAAAGTTGCTACGGAAATAGGTATTAAAGTATTGCTTATAAATCCTGGGTTTATAGAGCTTCCTGGATTAAACTATGGATTTATAGGCGGTGCAACAGGTTTGGTAAGTCAAAACAAACTTGCATTTGCAGGAAACTGGAAGGACCATAAGGACTACAAAAAAATCGAGATTTTTCTAAAAGAAAGGAATAAAACCCCTGTTGCTGCTGATATGAATCCTCTTGTGGACGTTGGGAGTATAATTCCTCTAAAACAATATGAATAATATGCTAATGTAGCAGAAGTTAAAATGACTGAACTGGGATGGAAGGGAGTGGTGGAATGCAGTTATTTTCCATCGGGATAGATGACAAAGACCTAGACCTAAAGGATTTGATTTATAAGAAATCTACCGTCTGCTGGATGGAAGGTTTAAATATAGAGGAAAATAGAATAGGCAATTTGATATTTTTAAACTATAGAATTGGTCATACTTGTTCTCCAAGCAAAGTAGCTAAGTTAAAAGAAAGAATAAAAATGATAATTGCTGACATGCTGGCTACCATTATTTTAGAGGATTTGCAATCTAGCCTGGTACAAAAGATAATCCAGGAAGAATATTTTTATTTTGATAAAGAGGATCAGGACAGGATCCTTCGTGATGCATTGGCCATTATGTGGGGAGGAAAGAATCCCATTGTGGATTCTGAAACTATTAGGGAGCAATGGCAATTTAGAGTTTGGGACAGGTTAATGGATCATCTAAGCACTAATGATGAATTGATTTTTGAAGGCTTTATTAGATTTCGTTTAAAAGATTTTATGAGTGAATTAGAAAGTGCAGTAGATCGTGCAGTTGATGAACTATTGATTGAAAATGAATACAATGAGTTTATAAAACTTCTTCAATATTTTGTAGAAATACAGGATCCAAAAGTGGATGAAGTTCATGTAGTTTTACAAGACGACACAAGATATGTACTACTAGACTCCAACTTAAGGGTAATTCATAACGAAATGTTGGAGCAACTGGCTCGAGAGATATCGGACAAGGAAATAAGTCATGATGATTTGTTGATTAGTTCTTTGATTACTATTGCTCCATGTAAGATAACTATTCATGAGTATGACAAGATAAAAAATGTGGAATTATTAAATACTATAAATAATGTATTTAGTGGTAAAGTAATAATGAGCGAGGAAAGAATAACACCAAAAAAATAGGAGAGATGCCAAAAAAAAGATGCACGGAAAAAAGTGCATCTTTTTTTAATTTTATTTTTAACTAGAATAGATGTACAATTATTACTATGAATTAAAAAATTTAATGGCTATTAAGCAACAAGCTTTCTTAGGAAAATTAGAGTAAGTCATTCACTTATCAATAGCCATAATGAGTATAGAATAGACTAGTACCAGGAAGTCAATTTGACGATTTTTTAAGATCTGACAATGAGATGATATAATTTATCGAATTCAATTTATGTTTGACGGAATAGGGAGGCAGAAAGGTGTTTTGGGAAATAATAATTATGGCTCTAGTAGGAGCAGGTATAGGTTGGTTTACTAATTATTTAGCTGTAAAACTAATATTTAGACCACTTAATCCTATTAGAATACCTATACTAGGAGTTGAGATTCAGGGACTAGTGCCTAAACGTAGAAATGAAATAGCTGCTTGTATTGGGAAAACTGTTGAAGAGCAGCTTATATCTAGAGAAGAGTTGTCAAAACATTTAAATACTGAAAAGAATCGTGGGGTTATTATAAAAAATATACGTGTTGGGATTTTAAGAGTTGTAAATGAAAAGCTACCTTCTTTTATCCCTTCGGGAATAAAAAATACAATCTTAAATTATATAGGAGATGTGATTGACAAGGAATCAAAAGCTTTCATAGCTAATAATATGGACAAGCTTATCAAAGATGCAGTTGAGACCATAGATATTAGCCAATTAGTGGAACAAAAGATTAATGATTTCGATCTAATTGAGCTGGAAAGCATTATACTGTCCCTCTCTAAAAGGGAACTTAAATATATTGAACTTCTAGGAGGGGTATTAGGATTGTTAATTGGATTATTCCAAGGAATTTTTATGAAATTTATCACTTAATTTATGTCAATAACCTGTGAAAATGTCACCTAAAAAATCATGATTTTATTCTATGAAAATGTCACTTTCGAGATATAATTTTGCTTTTTAAGTAACGAGTTAGAAATAACGACAAGAGAAAAATCAT
>JAAYKZ010000313.1 GCA_012522165.1 Clostridiales bacterium | reverse complement strand
TAGAAAACTCCGGCATATGTTATACCCCCTATTATTTGATTGGTGTTCTAATAATAGGTTAACATAATGTTTCGGGGTTTTTCTATTTGTATTATCTACCATAGGTTGAACTAGCACAACGGGTTAAATTATTCATTTAACATTCAACATTCATTTCCTTTATTTCCAAAAATATTTCCGAAATAATCGTTTTACTAAATACCACTGAATTCTACACAATTTTACTTAAATTAAAAAGGAATGGAGAGTTTCCATTCCTCTTATAATACCACTAAAATGCTGTGCCTTTAACTAAATTCTAGCTACTCCCGATTCTTTGGCTGCTTTTGCTACAGCTTTTGCAACAGTTTCAGCCACCCTTTCATCTACAGCAGCAGGAAATATAGACTCTTCGTTGAGCTCCTCAGGGCCAATGAGAGATGCGATTGCCCCGGCTGCAGCTAGTTTCATTTCGTCGTTTATATCACTGGCTCTAACATCCAGAGCTCCTCTAAAAACGCCAGGGAAAGCTAATACATTGTTTATCTGATTTGCAAAATCCGATCTACCGGTGCCTACTACTCTAGCCCCTGCCTTTTTGGCTAGGTCTGGCATTATCTCAGGAACAGGATTTGCCATGGCAAATACGACGGCATCCTTGGCCATAGATCTTACCATATCCTGGGTCAGAACATTTCCTGCTGAAACACCTATAAACACATCTGCACCTACTATAGCGTCCTTTAGTGTACCTGTTTGCTTTTCCAGGTTGGTTATTTTAGCTATTGCTGCTTTCTCCGCATCCAAGCCTTCCATCCCTTCATAGATTATGCCATTTATATCACAAGCTATGACATTTTTTAGTCCTGTACTCATCAGCAGTCTTATGATAGCTGTTCCTGCTGCACCTAATCCGTTGACCACAACCTTTATATCCTTTATATCCTTACCTACGATTTTGAGAGCATTAATCATAGCTGCGAGCACTACAATAGCTGTTCCATGCTGATCATCATGGAAGATAGGTATATCACATTCTTCCTTTAGCCTTCTCTCAATTTCAAAACATCTGGGCGCAGCGATATCCTCTAAGTTTATACCGCCAAAACTTCCAGATATGAGCTTGATGGTGTTGACTATCTCATCAACATCCTTTGATTTTATGCATAGAGGAAAGGCGTCTACATCGGCAAAGGCCTTAAACAATACACATTTCCCTTCCATAACCGGCATTCCTGCCTCAGGTCCTATATCCCCTAAACCTAGTACGGCAGAGCCATCGGTGATTACAGCCACGGTATTCCATCTTCTAGTGTATTCGTAGGATAGATTGACATCATCTTTTATTGCTAGGCAGGGTTCTGCTACCCCTGGGGTATAGGCCAGGGAAAGATCCCTACTGTTTTTTACCTCTACCCTATTTATAACCTCAATTTTCCCTCTCCACTGCCGGTGTAGCTCCAGAGCTTCCTTTTTTATATCCATTATACTTCCCCCTTATATCCACTAGTTTTAAAAATCATAGCCTTCTAATCCTAGCTCATCTCTAACTGCGATAATTTCCTTCAATGTTTCAAGATTTACAGGAACTCCTTTGTCCTTTCTATAAAGCCATGTTTCATACTCTTTCTCACCTGCTGTGTATATTCTGTCATGACCTTTAGCCTTTTTAGAACTTCGTAATTCTCTCAATATATTTCCTGTAGTCTTTTTGAATTCATCAAGCTCTATAAATGCAGATACGTCAATGGCTATGAAGAAATGCCCTAAGCAGTAAGGCACCTTTTTGCCGTCTTTGAATCCAGTCAGCATCTTAAGATAGCTTCCACCCTGAAGGGCAGCAGATAGTATTTCTACCACTGTTGCATAGCCATAACCTTTATATCCACCTAGTTCTTCGCCAGCTCCGCCAAGGGGGGTTAATGCAGCAGTGCCTTTTACCAAATCTCCGAGAACTTTATCAGGATCAGTTTGATAGTCTCCATTTTCATCTATAACCCAGCCTTCGGGCATCTTTTTGCCTAGCTTTGCGTAAACTTCTATCTTACCCCTTTGGGTAATGGATGTGGCACAGTCCAGCAAAAAAGGAAAGTCTTCATCAGTAGGCATACCAAAAGTTAAAGGATTGGTACCAAGCATATTCTCAACACCAAAAGTTGGCGCTATGGAAGGACGTGCGTTGGTTCCAGTAATACCTATCATTCCTGCTTTAGCAGCCATATCAGCATAATAACCTGCAGCACCATAATGGGTAGAGTTTCTTACAGCTACCATTCCCATACCATATTTCTTGGCTTTTTCTATAGCCATCTCCATAGATCTTCTGCCTATAACCATTCCCATACCATGATGCCCGTCTACAACAGCAGTGGTGGGACCCTCTTTAACTATTTCAAAATTTGTCACAGGGAATTGAATACCGTCTTTAATCCTGTCATAATATATAGGCTTTAGCCTATTGCTACCGTGAGAGTCTATTCCCCGCTTATCTGCCCAGATAAGTACGTCGGCACATATCTTGGCATCTTCTTCAGGTACTCCTATTCCTTTAAAAACATCAATCATAAATTTTTCCATAGTGTCAAAGTCAATCCATTTTACATTTTCCTGCATAATCTACCACCCTTTTTATATTTTTTATTTTCTTAAATGATTAATAACCTTGTGCTAATTTGCTCGTGGCTTATATAAGTACCTGCTTTTGTACTAGCACAATTGATTATTTAAAGATATTAATAGAAAACAAAAAAGTCGTGCGAAATCAGAGCTTACACAGCTCTATTTTACACGACTCTCAATCTCTACAAAACTATATTCAATTACGCAAAAAACAATGTAGTTTCTTAAGCTCTTTTAACTAAATTAATTTTATCATAAAGTCTACTATAATACAATATAGTTACCCAAATTATCTTTTGATACTATAATTGTTGTACCAACAGCTTTCCTATAAGTTTTCATTAGCTTATCGATGAAACGTTATACATTGTACTTTTGGACTAATTATATTAGAATATATAAGTGTTTAAATTATTAGCATTAATTGATAGTGCTGTTTT
>JAAYKZ010000312.1 GCA_012522165.1 Clostridiales bacterium | reverse complement strand
TCAGGATCCCAGAACCTTCTCCTAGAGCGACGGATATACCAGTTGGACAAATCTTCGTTGGCAAAATCCTGGATTCGCCTTACAGCCCTAGTTAGATCATAGGCTTCCATATCCTCTTCTACAGTTTTTTTCAAGTTATTGTATTTGGACAGTATCCATCTATCCAGCTCTGGACGATCCTTATAATCCACAAAGAATTCTCTAGGATCCAGGTTATCAGTATTGGCATACAAAGTAAAGAAATTGTATACGTTCTTTATGGTAACAAAGAACTTGCTAACAACCTCTTTAAGTCCATCAATATCGAAACGAGTAGGTACCCAAGGCGGTGATACGTATATGAGATACCATCTCAAGGCATCGGCTCCGTATTCATCAAATAGCTCAAAGGGGTCAACGGTATTGCCTCTGGACTTGGACATCTTCTTGCCTTCTTTATCAAGAATCAAGTCATTTACCAGTACCCTCTTATAAGGTGATACTCCCTTAACAAAGGTTGAGATTGCGATAAGTGAATAGAACCATCCTCTAGTCTGGTCTATACCCTCGCATATAAAGTCTGCAGGAAAAAGCTCATCAAAGTTTTCCTTGTTTTCAAAAGGATAATGATGCTGAGCAAAGGGCATGGAACCGCTATCGAACCAACAGTCGATTACATCCTTAACCCTGGTCATGGTGCCACCGCATTTTGGACATTCTAAATGAACCTCATCCACATAGGGCCTATGAAGCTCAATAGTCTCATCTATATTCTCAATTGCACGCTCTACTAGTTCCTTTCGGGAACCAATACTCTCATCATGACCGCATTCACATCTCCAAATATTGAGGGGTGTGCCCCAATACCTGCTTCTAGAGATAGCCCAGTCATTAAGGTTTTCTAGCCAGTTTCCAAACCTTTTCTCTCCCACAAAGGAAGGATACCATTCTACATTATTATTGTTTTCGATTAATTTTTCCTTAAGTCTGGTCATCTCAATGTACCAGCTGGGCTTTGCATAATAAAGTAGTGGGGTCTGACATCTCCAACAATGAGGATAGTTATGGGCTACCTTTTGCTTTCTAAAAAGCTTACCTTCCTCAGCCAGCCATCTTATAATTTCAGGATCAGCATCCATTACAAAGGTGCCCTTCCAAGGAGTTTCGATATACTTTCCGTCCTCATCTACGGGCTGCAATACTGGCAAATCATACCTTACACCTGTATTATAGTCATCCTCACCAAAGGCAGGAGCAGTATGAACTATACCAGTACCATCCTCAACGGTTACGTAATCGGCTAAGGTTACTATAAAGGCTTTTTTGCCTTCGGGAACACTGACAAAGGGCATAAGCTGTTCATATTCCACATACTCCAGTTCTTTACCCTTTATCTCCTCTATAACTTCATAATCCTCACCTACCACCTGCTGAACCAAAGGCTTCACCACATAGTATACTTCACCCTTGTGCCTGATCTTTAGATAGGTCTCCTCTGGGTTTACAGTGAGTGCAACGTTAGATGCCAAAGTCCATGGAGTAGTAGTCCATACTAGGAAGTATTCGTCAGCATCTTTACGCTTAAATTTTACATACACCGTATCAGTTTTTATTTCCTTGTATCCTTGAGCAACTTCGTGGGAAGCAAGCCCAGTACCACAACGGGAACAATAGGGTAGTATCTTATGTCCTTCGTAGATATACCCCTCTTTGAAAAACTTGTCCAATATCCACCATTCAGTTTCTATATAATCGTTATCAAGAGTAATATAGGGATTATCCAGATCAATCTCATATCCCATTCTCTTGGTCATTTCACGCCATTGTTTTTCATAGGTAAATACAGATTCACGACATTTTTGATTGAACTTTTCAATACCATATTCCTCAATCTCTTGTTTATTCTTTAAACCTAGTTGTTTTTCCACCTCTATTTCTACAGGCAGTCCGTGGGTATCCCAACCAGCTTTTCTCTTTACCTGATGTCCTGTCATGGTCTTATATCTACACACAATATCCTTTAAAGTCCTGGAGATAACGTGATGAATACCAGGGCGACCATTAGCTGTGGGCGGACCTTCATAGAAGATAAAGGGTTTTTTTCCTTCTCGGCTATCTATGCTCTTTTGAAGAATATCAATCTCTTCCCAAAATTCCGCAATCTTTTTCTCGCTTTCACTAACGGGCAGATTGGACAGAGGTTTGAACACTCCCATGCTTCATCTTCCTTTCTATCTATATTCTCAACACTAATTTATTCCTATATAATAAAAAAACCTGAGTTAAAAACTCAGGGACGACCATGCCGTGTTACCACCCAGCTTATAGGCATAATTATAGATATAAGTATGCCTATCGCTCATTTTGGTTTAACGCACCTCTGCGTGATATCCTAATGACACAACAAAGTTATGGGTTCAGATATCCAGCTCCTGGGTGATCTTCACAAAGGGTTTTGTGATAATCTTTCACCAAATGATTATCTCTCTGAAAACAAAACTCCTTTACTACTGTCCCATTCATAGCTTTTTATTTAAAAATTCACAAATATCCAGCATATTTCATAATACTCCAAAAAGCTGGATTTTGTCAAGTATAAATTTAAACATCTTTTTTGAGCATACTAATATAAGAATTTTTCCACATGGATAGGCTGGCACTATATGATCATAATGGGCTATTGACCCTTGGCATTATCACTGATTTAGAAACTAAGGAGCTATTTTTCTTGAAAAACCTACTGCTAATTGCTTAATTTAATATTTTACACTAAAAAGGAGGAAAAAACAATGCAAAGGATAAGATTAGGAGTTATAGGAACTGGTATGGCTTGGGAACGCCTTCATTGGCCTGCCATCCAAGAGTTAGGAGACAAATATGAAGTAGTAGCTGTATGCAACCGCACGAAAGAAGATGCTGAGAATTTTGCCAATAGCATTAATCTAGGTTTAGAAAATGTTTATCAGGATTATAGAGAAATGCTAAAAAGAAATGATTTGGATGCTGTAGATGTATTGGTTCCCATACAGGATAATTTTGAGATTGCTGAAGCGGTTATTGAGTCTGGCAAGAACTTAATAGCAGAAAAACCCCTTGCCGCTACTTTAGAGGGTGCTAAAAAATTAGTAGAACTGTCTCACAAAAAGCCTGTCAAGGTCATGGTAGCTGAAAATTACAGATATAACGAAGAAAACAATTTTATCAAGGATATTATAAGTCAAGGCAAAATTGGCGATGTCATATACTTTATCCAAAATAATATGGTAGATTTTAAGGAAGAAATGAAGGGCAACACCTTTGCAGCCACAGAATGGCGTCAATATCCCAATTACAGAGGCGGTACCTTCCTAGATGCTGGTATACATGATATTGCTGCCCTGCGCCATATTTTCGGTGCAGTTGAATGTGTATGCGCATTAGGTCAAGCCCAACAAGAGGAATTTAGCCCTTATAAATCCATTAATGTCCAGATACTCTTTAAAAGCGGAGTAATTGGCCAGTATAATTATACCAGCCATGCCAAGGAACTTCAAAAACCAAAGGTGGGACTTCGAATCTATGGTACCCAGGGAGAAATATATCTAGAAGAAAAAACTAGTGGTACCATATACGTTAATTATGCTGACGGAAGCAGCGAGCAAATAAACTATCAGCCTGGTAGAGGTTATTATAATGAATTATTGAACTTCTACGAAGCTTTAACAGGCAATCAACAGATACTATCTACACCAGAAAAGGGCTATGGTGACCTTAAGATGGTATTTGATATTCTTTCGTCTATAGAAACAAGGCAGCCTGTTCAAGTGGATATGGTTCACTAATCAAAAGCAATAGTTACATGGTAACATCCTTTTCCCCTAAAGAATACTATGATGATATGGTGTTAGTAAGGGGGGTAAGGATGTTGATCAATAAGCCCACACTGCAGCGGTGGAGGAATCAGGTGGTAGGCCTTGATACCAAAGTGCCTCTTGGTAATGGAATGATGGCTACTGCTATCAATTTTGATAATGCTGCCACCACTCCACCTTTTAAAGCAGTAATAAATAGTATATGTAGTTTTGCACCCTGGTACTCATCTATCCATAGGGGGGCAGGATATAAATCCCAACTATCCTCTCATATCTATGAAATGGCCAGATACAAGATAGCATCCTTTGTAAAAGCCAGTCCTA
>JAAYKZ010000311.1 GCA_012522165.1 Clostridiales bacterium | reverse complement strand
TCCCCCGTATCAACAGGCTTTCGCGGCATAAACGCTTATATTTTTCAAGGTACAAAATTTTATTTCTAAAAACTGCAAAATATTTTACCGCCGAGGTAATTTACACACTATTTTGGACTTGACTCTTCTGATTCAGTACTTGCTGGTCCTTTAACTTTAAAGTTGTTATCTTCTACTTCTTCTACAGTATAGGTGCCTTCATACGGAGATTCAGGAATTTGTTTTAGATACTTAGGCACTAATTCATCTAAACCCTTTTGTACTATATCATCAAGAGAACCTCCATCAGTTAAATATACCTGAATTGCACTTTCAATAATTTTTATATTCGCTTCTTCAGCGTTTCGTTTGGCCTTATCTTGCACTTCGTTATATACTGGTATGGCGATGGCTACTAATACACCAATAATAACTACTACGACCATTAGTTCTACTAATGTGAAACCTTTTTGATTTTTTTTGAGTTTTTTAATCATGAATATCCCCTTTCTCTTTTGTTCTTATTTATAGTTAAGCACCAATAAGTTAGTATGGCACATAACTATTCTGCTACCTTATACAATTACTCTCAGAAGTTCCTCCATAGAGGTAATTCCATCTTTAACCTTCATAAGGCCATGCTGCCTAATAGTGATCATTCCTTCCTTTTTAGCTGTTTCATTGATTCGATTATCAGACTCACGGTTTAGAATTAGTTTTCTTATAGATTCACTTATAGGCAGAATTTCAAATATTCCTACTCGTCCTCTGTATCCAGTGTGATTACAGCTATAGCAGGAACTGGCTCGATAAAGCTGTATTGTTTCTTCATCATCTTCTATAGGAAAATCAGGGCAACTTTTTAAAATCTCTGATCTGCTTATCTCATAAGGTTCTTTACAGTGAGGACATAGAACCCTAATAAGTCTTTGGGCAACAACTCCTGTTAGGGCGGAAGCAGTTAAGAAGGATTCGATACCCATGTCATTTAAGCGGGTTATTGCGCCAGCAGCACTATTTGTATGTAAAGTTGATAATACCAGATGCCCTGTTAGTGCCGACTCTATAGCTATCCTGGCTGTCTCCACGTCCCTTATTTCACCTACCATCATGATGTCTGGATCATTTCGTAAGAATGAACGCAATGCTGATGAAAAAGTCATGCCTGCCTTTATGTTAACTTGAGATTGGTTGATTCCATCTAGTCTTCTTTCAATAGGATCTTCGATGGTAACTATGTTCTTATCTACTGAATTAAGTTGCATTAAAATAGCATAAAGGGTTGTGCTTTTGCCACTCCCTGTAGGGCCAGTTACTAAAACAAATCCATAGGGAAGATTAATAATTCTATAGAAAATTTCAAGCTGGCTCTTAGGGAATCCTAGCTCTGGCAAGGTAATAAGCTTGTCACTTCGGTTTAAAAGCCTTAAAGTTAGCTTTTCACCATAAGGAGTAGGTAAAGATGCAACCCTCACATCAATAGTTTTTGAATGAACTCTAAGAGTGATTCTTCCATCTTGAGGAATTCTCCGCTCAGCGATGTCCATGTTGGCCATTACTTTGATTCTTGATACCAAAGATGCATGTAGTTTCTTTGGAGGATTCATGATTTCATGTAATACACCATCGATTCTAAAGCGAATACGAGTTCTGTTCCCAAAGGGCTCAATATGAACATCACTAGCTCTGGATTCTACAGCTTGATTAAAAATTACATTTGCTAGTTGTACTGCAGGCCTGTAGCTAGTATCAGCGATTACTTCAATATCAGGACTTATAACTTGTTCTATCTGTTCAGTTTGGGTGTAATTGTCTTGATCATCGCTGTCAACAGAGTTATCCTTTTGTTCAAAATTAAAAGCTACCTTACCCCAAATACCTGACTTTGCTTGTTCTAGTGCTGCTTCAAGTTGAAAATCTGGAATTATAATGGGTTGTATATCATATCCAGTTAATATATGAAGATCATCAATTGCAATTATATCTGTAGGATGCATCATTGCTACCAGAAGCTTTTCATTTTCAAAACAGATAGGTACAGCCTTATATTTTAGCATTACTTCATAAGAAAGCAATGAAGCAGCTTTTTCATCTATCATATTCTTATCTAATACCATAAAAGGTACGCCATCTTTCATAGCTAAGGCCATCATAATATCCTTGCTAGAGCAATAGCCAAGTTCTACTAAAGTCTGGCCTAGCAACCCCACGTTTCCTTGTTTCAGCATTTTTTTCTGATATTCTAAGGCTTCTTCCAATTGCTGTTCATTGATAATACCAGCCTCAATAAGATAGTCACCTAATAGCTTTTTCTTGCTTGTGTTTTTCAATTATAACACCTCGAAAGAATTATTCAGCTGTTTCTCTAAAAAAAGCATATGACAAGATGTCACAATACACTATGGAATTGTCGTTGCCTCCATCCATATGTAGTTCATCTATCCTTAATGGTCTGTTGCCTATTCTAAATTCCTTGAGTAAATCAATAATCTCACTGTACTGCCCTTTTATTGAAATATTAATAGGTAGTTCATTAAAGTCATTCTTTTCTATATAATTATCAAATTCCAATTGAATAATCTGTACATTGTATTTAACAAAAACG
>JAAYKZ010000310.1 GCA_012522165.1 Clostridiales bacterium | reverse complement strand
TGCTACGACCTCTATCTGTACAAATATTATCTCACAAGAAGAGTGAGATAGAAAAGTAAATATAGTTTTTAACTACAACATTATTATACGAGGAGGATATTGTAAATGAAACATATAGTATTTTTCTCAGGAGGAATAGGAAGTTATTATGCTGCTAAAAGGGTTGTGGAAAAGCATGGTAAAAGCAATGTAATATTATTATTTACCGATACTAAAATGGAAGATGATGATTTATATAGATTTTTGGATGATGCATCTAAGAAGCTTGATGTAGAGCTTGTTAAGATAGCTGATGGAAGGACCCCCTGGGAGGTTGCTTTTGATGTTAAGTTTTTACCTAATAGTAGAATAGCTCCATGCTCTCATATTTTAAAGCAAAAAGTAGCCAGAAAATACATAGAAGAACACTTTAAAGCAGATGAGTGTATTTTATACCTGGGTATAGACTGGACTGAGCAGCATAGAACAGCTGCACCTATTAAGCACTGGGCCCCTTATAAGGTTGAATTTCCTCTATGTCAACCACCCTACTTAACAAAAAAAGACATGTTAAGTAAATTAGAAAAGGAAGAGGGTATTAAAGTTCCAGAATTATACAAGCTAGGATTTGCCCATAACAATTGTGGTGGATTTTGCTTTAGGGCTGGCATTGGGCATTTTAAGCATTTGCTTGAAACAAAACCTGACTTATATAAATTTCATGAAGATAAAGAGCAGGAATTAAGAGAATACTTAGGTAGGGATGATATTTCTATTTTGAGAAGGACTAAAAATAGACAAAAATACAATATAACCTTAAAAAAATTAAGAGAAGAACTAGAAAGTCAGCATGTTCAGCTGAGTATAGAAGATTTATTAGATATTGGTGGATGTGGTTGTTTTGTAGACGATGATGAAAATATGAACTTTGAAGATTAGTTAGTAGGCAGTAGAAGATAAGAGTATAAAAAGTAGGAGAAATCTTAGATTCCCTCCTAAGATTTCTCCTACCAACCCTCCATAGCTCCACCCCTATACCAAATACTTCCTAACAGTCCCTTATTGACAATTATACATGATTTTTTAGTTATATTCTACCATATGCAGCTAAGCTGATTCATAAGGAAATATAAGACATCCTGCAGCAGTTTCATTAATTCCATAATGGTTAATAGTTTTGAATCATAAAATATAGTTTAAAGGATAAAATAATTAAAGCTTTTACATTAACAAAAATAATATATAAGATTACAGAGGAGTTTTATATGCAATATATTGTTTTTGATCTAGAACTTAATCAGGATATTCCCCTATCTAAAAATCGTTCAAGAAGCAAGGGTAAATATCCCTTTGAAATAATTCAAATCGGAGCTATAAAGCAAGACTCTAATCTAAACACCATAGATACTTTCAAATCCTTTGTAAAGCCAGATATCTATACAAGGGTAAGTCCTTTTATAACTAAATTAACTAAAATAACTACAAGGCAGTTGAACAGAGAAAAGCTATTCCCAGATGTTTATAAGGATTTTATTAAGTTTATTGGCAATAAGAAGTATATATTTTGCACCTGGGGAATGTCTGATATAGTGGAACTTTTTAAAAGCACTCATTATTACAAACTGGATACTAAGTCCTTATCTAAGCTATATATAAACATACAACCTTATGTATCCACATATTTTGGATTAAGTAGCAAAAAGTTATTAAGCCTTCAATCTGCTGTAGAAAGTTTAGGAATTTCTATACCATATGGATTTCATAATGCCTTATATGATGCTTATTATGCTGCTGAAATATTTAAAAAGGTATATAGTCCCTCTATTAAGGCAAAGGAATATGATCCCTATTATATAAAGCCAAGAC
>JAAYKZ010000309.1 GCA_012522165.1 Clostridiales bacterium | reverse complement strand
AGGTATGGGTTTGCTATTAGCTACCCTAACTATATTTGAATCTCCCCTGGGTCCCTTAATGGACAGCTGGGTAATTCAGCAAATTCGCAATGAGCAAGACTTATCTTATGGCAGTATCCGTCTATGGGGTTCTTTAGGCTATTCACTTTTTGCTTATATTTTTGGGCTAATTGTGGATACAGCTCCTATGCATTATAATTTTATAATTTTTGCTGTCATGGCCATTATTACCATACTGATTACTAGAAATATAAAAGATGAAGGCTCTGCATCATCTATAAGTTTTAGGGATATGAAAATAAGCAAGCTCTTGAAAAACTATTCTTATATCACCTTTTTACTTTTCTCTATAGTTATTTATATCCCACACAGAGCTTCCTTTTCCTTTCTTCCTAACCTTTTATTAGCCGTAGGTGCCAGTCCTGGAACCCAGGGTATTGCGTCTGCAGTGATGGCTTTTAGTGAAATACCACTATTTCTAGCAGGTCACAAGTTATTGAAACGGTATAAGCCTATTCATCTGATCTTGGCGTCTGCCCTATTCTTTCTTCTAAGGCAAGTAGCCTATCTGACTGCAGCTACTCCCCAGCAGGTAATTTGGGCTCAACTGTTTCATGGTCCGTCCTTTGCCCTATTTTTAAACGGTGCTGTATATTATATAGACTCTCTAGCACCTGATGAGCTAAAATCCACAGCCCAAACCCTGGCTACATCCCTTTACGGTGGCGTAAGTGGTATTCTTGCCAATTATGGTGGAGGTTGGGTCATAGATAACTTAGGCATAAGAAAACTATATTCTATAGGTATATACGCTATTATTATCGTTACCCTATTATTTATGGCGTCATTGTTTTTACCAAGGACTGTCCAGTCAAAAAACTCAAATCCCATGTAGTCTATCTAATCCTGAAACAGCTTGTCCATTAGATCTTGCACCCTTTTTCTTCGTTCAAGGGTTTCTTCTGCCAATATGGAAATTCTTCCATCTTCATCTATATAGATGACATTACCTTCCTTTGCGTCGGGAGGTAATGTCTCCATTGGTATATCTATAAACTGGCCATCATCCATCTCTACTATCGCCCATTCACCTTCAAACCTATCAATAACACCCTTTTTCTTCATGCCAACTCCTCCAATGAATTCTTTTATCTATAAGATTAGATGCAAAACTACTCATTAAAAGATATCTTATTTCCATCTGATATTATAACAATTGTCCCATCCCTATCCGTCCTATAAATATTGATACCCTTTTCATCCATAAGAGCCACAACTTCCTTATGGGGATGACCATATTTATTTCCCTCTCCCACCATCACAATTGCATAATCAGGGTCTACAGCCTCAATATAGCTAGGTGTACTGGATGTTGATGAACCATGATGCCCTAATTTAATAACATCTGACCTTATATCAATACCAGATTCTAATATACTCTCTTCAGTTTTTTCCTCTGCATCCCCTTGCAGCAAAAATTTGGTTTTACCATACGTTAGCTTTAAAACTACGGAATAATCATTTAGATTATCAGAGTCTAGATGAATGTCAGGAGCTAATATTTCTGCCCTAACATCATCAATAGTTATGGTTGTTCCTGCATGTGCTGCTCTTATCCTTAAATTTTTCCTCTCTATGGCTTCCAAAAGATCCATATAGGTCTTTGTGGTATGGGCTATCTTGGGCATATATATATCCCCAATTTCAAACTGGTCAATTACGTCGTCCATCCCACCTATATGATCCGCATGGGGATGGGTTGCTATTAAATAATGTATTTTACTAACACCTTGATCTATTAAATAGTCAACAACTACCTTCCCCTTATCATTATCTCCTGCATCAATTAACATATTTTGCTGGTTAGGAAATTGGATCAATATTGAATCCCCTTGCCCTACGTCAATAAAATGAACCGCCATGTTTTGCCCAGACACCGGAAGCTGAGCTTCCACATCCCCCTCTATATCAAGTTCATCTAAGTAATCGCAAGATGATAAAAAAGATAATGCAACTATTAATACAGTAAATACTAAAAGGAATTTTTTACAAAATAGTTTTAACTTATTATCCATATTATACCTGTCTCTCCATTCTAAAAGTTATCAGTCATATAGGTAACATGTTCATTAAAAATTGTTTTTAGCTCATCTATTACTTGAAGATTATGAACAGTTGCCTTACCTAATTCTATGGCTTCTCCCAACCCAATATAACCTAATATAAATTGAGAGAAAGCGTCAATATTACAGCTAATGTCAGCTGCAGTATCATCAGTCTTACTAACCACAACACCGCCTTGTTCAATAGCAACCCTAAAAGTACCATTATTCCAAGGAGCCCATTGGTCTGTAACATTTATAGTAAAGGAGCCCTTGTACAAATCTGGATATTTATAGGATTTCAATACCTCAACCACATCCACTACTCTTATCATCATTCCAGGCTCTATTTTCTGCTCAATCCTTGGATTTTGTAGTAATAACATAGTATTATCGTCTAGGGGAACTTGCCAATTAACTTCTTTAACTTGAGCGCTATGGTTGTAGATAAATCGTAAAAGTTCTAATTTAGTTTCCAAAGAATCATATATCATTTCATGTACATGGAATACTCCTTCATTCATAGTAAAAAAGATATATCCATCTAACTCATTGCCCCTACGACTATAACCATAGCCATAATTACGATTTTTCCCAATTTCTTTGAGTCTGAATTCCCAATTTTCCCTATCCCGATCTATAGCGCCGTTGTACTTAGCAATAGAAGTCTTATATACTTGCCCAATATTGTCCCTATCCTCAAGAGTAAGGGGTCTAAATTGTCCCTTGCCTGTCCCCAAACCCTTAAGTTCTTCTATTGGTATAATATATTTTTTGCTGCTAAAACCCAGCTCCCATCCATATTTCCTATAAAAGGAATAAGAAAAAGGAGCCAAAGCAGAAAATGCATAGCCTCTATCCTTCATAATTTCAAGGGATTTAACTAACATATTGGAAGCACAGTGATAATGCCTATATTCTGGCAAAGTTGAAACTACTCCTATTCCTCCCATTGCTACAATATCTTTATTAAAGTACATATCATAAGGGTAAATATACAAAAGGCCAACCAGTCTATCTTCATCAAAACAGCCCAAACAGTTCTCAGGAGTATAAATTTCTTTTATAAAGAATTCTCCAATATTCGGTGCCCCATGAAAGCAATAGTTTAGCACATGTTTTATTGACTCCTTATATATTTCTGATACAAAATTAATTTCCAAATCATACACCTCCAGTGAATATATAACTAATTAGCAATAATATGAAACCATTTAATAATCTAATGCTCAACCTTTCCATATGTTCCTCCACCTCCATGGGCTATGGATAAGGTCCCCTGCCTGGCCTGTACAATCATATGGGCAATATCCTGAGATACTACTTTACTAATCTCCTCTTGTGAAGCCCTGTGAAGGATATTCATTTCATTACCAAAAGCCTCAATGAGTTTATCTATGGTCTTAGGTCCTACTCCTGGAATAAATTCCAGGGGCACTTGATAATAATAGGGAGGCCGGTTACCATCAAAAGGCTTTTTACGATCCCTAATCATCACTAATCTGTCCATTACACCCATAACAACCCTATGTTTAGGGT
>JAAYKZ010000308.1 GCA_012522165.1 Clostridiales bacterium | reverse complement strand
CTTATGGCGTGATTAACAAAACATAGGAAAGGTGCTTGTAATGAGTAAAAGTATTTATGCTGATTTCATTCTAAAAAATGCCCCTAAAGTTATTACTCAGATTGACAGAGATAAGCATTCAATCACTTATGGAAGTTGTGATCGTAATCACTGGCATTTGAAAATTAGAGATTTTACTTCAGCGATTTTGCAGCAGAGCGGGTTGACACTAGCATTGCTTTATTCAATAAATTTTGAAGGAAATATTTATTATAAAAAAGAAAACATAAAAAAATGGGCCGAATCAACAGTATATTACTGGGCAAAAATTCAACTACGAGATGGTTCCTTTAATGAGTATTATCCATATGAACATGGATTTCCTCCGACAGCCTTTTCCCTGTATAGTGCTTGTGAGACCTATAAAAGGTTAGGAATGACGGATAAATATCTTGTTAATAAGTTTATAAAAACAGGCAGATATTTAGTTAAACATATTGAAGAAAAAGCATTTAATCAGGAAATAGCTTCTATTGCCGCATTATACTCTTTATATTCTATTGTTAAAGAAAATTGGATTTTAGAAGGAATTGAAAAGAAATTAACCAGAATATTAAATCTTCAATCAAAAGAGGGTTGGTTCCCTGAATATGGGGGTGCAGATATCGGTTATTTGAGCGTCGCGCTTGATATGTTATCTGAATATTATTTTATGAGCAACGATGAAAGGCTAATAAAACCTATTTTTAATGTTATAGATTTTATTTCATATTTTGTACATCCTGATGAAACGACCGGAGGAGAATATGGATCCCGAAACACTACATATTTTTTACCTAATGGTATTGAAGTTGCGATTAAATTGGGAAATACAAAAGCAATTGCAATAAAAGACACATTATTTTACTGCAATAAAAACAAAAGATTTTTTATGGATTCAATCGATGATAGATATCTCTCTCATTATTTATTACATTCATTTTTAAGAGCTATTGAAAAGGAAATGACAAATACTGATATTTATGTTTCCGACCAATTACCTTTTTCAACTGACCATTGCAGATTTTTCGCGGAGAGTGGTTTATTGTGTGTTAAAAGACAGCCCTATTATTCTATTGTGTCTTTGAAAAAGGGAGGTGTTATAAAAGTATGGAAGGATAAAGAAGAAATATTTATTGATTGTGGATATCGTGTAAATTTTGGAAAAGGGAAAGTTGCAGCAACAAATTGGATAGACCCTGTTTATCAGATAAATTACAGTAATAATGTAGCTTGCGTATCGGGCTTTATGAATACAGTTAAACTTAAGGTATCCACACCAGTTATGCATATTGGACTTAGGATAGTTGCCTTTCTGTTCGGAAACAAAATAATTAGTTTCCTTAAAAAGATGATGATTTTCGCCAACAAACATTCTGATATAAGATTCGAAAGGATTATAGAATTCAAGGAAACTGAGATTATTATTAATGATAAAATTGAAAGTACAAATAAGATTAATTTGGAAAGAGCATCCAATATGTCTTTAAGGCATGTTGCATCAGGCAAGTTTTATTCCTCAAGTGATCTGTTATTAGTGCCTGAAGTTATAGCCAGGGACATTAATTCCATTAAAATAAAAGCTATTGTATCAATACTTGATGGAAAGGTTACATATATATATGAATGATTGGAAGTGTCTAAAAGACGATATAATAGAAAAGAAACTCTGTTGCTTCTGTGGAACATGCGTTGGTGTGTGTCCGACAGATACGATAGCAATTAATAATGAGAAATTCGCTTTTTTTAGCGATAAGTGTATATCATGCGGGCATTGTGTTGCTTCCTGCCCGGGAAAGAGTTTTGATTATAAAAAGTATACGCAGAGTATTTTTAATAAGCAATTTAAGGATATTTCACATTTTATTGGGTCATATCTAGCAATATATAAAGGATATTCAACAGATAGCAAAACACGAGAAATGGGAAGTTCAGGAGGACTTGCAACGGCAATTGCATGTTATTTATTGAAACAAGGAACGGTTGATGGTGTTATTGGAATTATTTCAGAGGAAGACGATAATACTTCATTCAAACCAGCGATACTAAGAACAAGTGAAGATTTATACCAGGCTATGGGATCAAAGTATACTTTAATTCCTACGAATAGAATTATAAAAGAAATCCTTAATTCTCAAGGTAAATTTTTATATATTGGATTACCATGTCAAATACAGGGATTGCGCAAAGCTATGGGAGAAAATGCTAATCTGCAAAAAAGAATATTTATGACTATATCTCTATTTTGTGGTTTTAACATGAAGAAAGAAGCCACAACATTTTTGATCCAGGCTTCCAAATTATCAAATATCGAGTCTATACAATATCGTGGAATGAAAGATGGCGAGACGGGGTTTTTAATTAAGGGAAAAGATAGCAAAGAATTCTTTATTGATAAACATGGATATACACTATTAAATATGTTTTTCACGCCTGAGAGGTGTTGGAAGTGCTACGATTTAACAGGCGAGTTTTCTGATCTTTCTTTGGGAGATGCCTGGGAGTTAAAGAAGGGTTCCAGAATAATCGTAAGAAGTAAAAAAGCATCTGATATCATATTTGAAATGGAGAAACAAGGAAAAATTTTAATAGAAGGATCTGGTGAGCCAGATATTCTGCAGTCTCAATCACATTTAATT
>JAAYKZ010000307.1 GCA_012522165.1 Clostridiales bacterium | reverse complement strand
TCGTAAGTATATTCAATGCTTATTCCATCGGGACCGGTTTCTTTTATAAGTCTTCCCATAACATCATATTCAAATTTTGTAGTTCCCCTATTGTCTGTTACTGTTGCCCTTTGACCTAAAGGAGTATTTCCTTCTGCATTAATACTCTTTGTCCTTGCTCCCGTTTCATCATACTCATAATTTATTTCATTTCCTCTTGCATCAATTATTTTGGTTATATTTCCATTGCCGTCGTACTCGTAAAAAGTAGTATTTCCTAATGCATCCGTAACGGAAATATTGTTACCTGCTTTATCATATTCATAGGTTGTAACATTTCCAAGCGCATCAATTTCTTTGATTTTACGTCCATTGACATCGTATTCCGTCTCTGTAAAACTGCCGTCAGGATTAACCTTTTTAACCAATCTTCCAAGTTTGTCGTAAAAGTATTTGGTAACATTTCCGGCCCTGTCAGTGTAAGTTAGTCTGTTGCCCTCTTTATCGTAAGTAAATTTTTTTTTGTAAGGCGTCCTTTTTTGTCATACTCATATGTTGTGTTATTTCTTCTTCTCCTATCTTTATGGTTTCTGTCAGACATTTTCCTGCAGAATCATAAGTATAAACTGTTTCAGTTCCGTCTGCACTTATTTTTCGGATTACATTTCCATAGGAATCATAAGTATGGCTTGTGGTATTTCCTTTAGAGTCTGTCATTTTAGTCAAATTCCCTTTTGAATCATATTCAAAAAATGTTGTATTTCCTAAAGGATTCGTTACTTTTATCAAATTGCCTTTTGAATCGTATTCATTTATTTTGGTATTTCCCATTGGATCTGTTTCTGTAAGCACCTGACCTTTGGCATTATAAGTATATTCAGTCTTATTTCCCATTGCATCAGTGAAAGAAGTCACATTATTATTTTCATCATATGTATATGTAATAGTATTTCCAAGAGGCTCAGTTTCTGTCAGCATATTACCATTCTCATCATATGTGTAAGATGTGGTGTTTCCCATTGCATCAACTTTCTTTAATATATTCCCCTTTTCATCATATGAAAATACAGTTACATTACCCATTCTATCCGTTACTATTTCCTGCCTTGCACCTATGTCTCTGGAATATTCTATCCTGTTGCCCTCAGCGTCAATATGTGCAATAATTCTTCCATCGTCATCATATTCATTCCGTACTGCTTTAACTCCTCTTGGATCAATAATATCTATCAAACCATGGTTTGAATTATACGTAAATCTTGTAACATGGCCTTCCTGATCCGTTACTTTTACTAAATCTCCGTAATAATCATATTCATAATTTATACTGTTACCCATAGGTTCTGTTATTTTGGTTATCCTTCCTTCGCTGTCCCTTTCAAAAGTTACACTTTTGCCTCCTGAGTGTGTAATTCCGTCTTTTGTATATGTAATGGTGTTACCGTTAATATCTGTAACACTTTCCAGACCACTGTTCATATTTAATATTAAAACAGTACCCTCCCGTGTAGTAAGTTTATATCTTTGAGGGTTATAACACTCCATGTCAAAATTTCTTAATTCATTACCCACTACATAAGCAACTTTATCTTCATCTAAAGCCTCAAGTTTTGAAAATGTGCCTTTTTTTGCAACAAATGATACACTTACTTCTTGTATGGGAGCAAACGGCTGCATACTTGGTGAAACAGCTACTCTAAATTCATCAACTTTTCCGTCAGGATAAGTTACAGTTATATTATGGGGTTTTATCTCATACAAATTGTAAACCCTGCTGAATACTCCCCCACTTTCTTCATGTCTCCAGTTCTCCCCGGGTTTCATGTTTTGCTCAATACGTACATACTTATATTCTAATGACCAGCCAATACCAAAATCACCTTTGGATTTATTCCGGCTGTCATAATTTCTTGCAATTGATATAGGCAATCCTGCCATTGGAACTGTTAAGTCTTCAAAACTTATTGTAAAGTTTCCAACTTTCATTTCTCCCTCAACTATATACGAAACATTATAAACAGATACATAGCCGCCTGAATCATATACAGATAATCTAATGTCATATTGCCCGTTTCTCATCATTGTTGGATCAAAAATACCAAGTACATCATTCTTAACACTTTTTGTGCCTTCTGCAAACTTTATATACCGGTCTTTACCTGACTGGGAATATTCAAGAATGTATTTTACAAGGTTTTCATCGTAAGCGGTGCCTATAATTTCTACAGGCTCATGTATCTTTGTATACTCCAAAGGACTTTCTATAAAAGCTTCAGGAGGCACTTTATCTCCTTCTTCTTTTACAAATAATTCTTTACTTGCATATCCTTCATTTCCTGCAGCATCGTATGCTTTTGCCACAACCTCAAACATGCCTGCAGTATCAGCGACAAAAGTACCAATACCTGTTTCATCCAATTCAACAGGTTGATTATTAAATTCAGCACTAATGTGTTCCACACCTACATTATCTATGGCTGTAACCTTTATTGTTACTGTAGTTCCGGTATTTAAAACAGTTGCGTTTGTTGCAAGTTCAATTATTGTTTTTCATAATCCGGATCCGGAGTAGGTTCTGGTGTTGGCTCTGGTGTTGGTTCAGGCGTTGGTTCTAGCTCTTCTGTCGGTTCCGATGTTGGTTCCGGTGTTGGCTCTGGCTCTTCTGTCGGTTCCGGTGTTGGTTCCGGTGTTGGCTCTGGCTCTTCTGTCGGTTCCGGTGTTGGTTCTGGTG
>JAAYKZ010000306.1 GCA_012522165.1 Clostridiales bacterium | reverse complement strand
TCTGAATATATGGGAACTGTAACATTAAGTAAAAATATCCCAGGATGTTATCTATTCTTCTTTTCCCTACAGTAAATTGACGCTATCCTAGATTTATTTTAGCTTGACATAGCAATAGAAAAAGGATAAAATTAATTTAACATACTATTATTTATGGATGTCTGCATCCATACAGTCAACTAAGTAGGTATTTAATTATAAACAAATTGATTTTTAGCTTAGTTGATCATAAAAATAGTGGATTGATCAATAAAGGGATTTTGAAAGCCCACTTATCCTATGAGCCGAGTAATATGCCCGGCTTGACTTTTATAATCAGAAAATGAGGAGGTGTCCCTATCTAGTGCTAAAGATACTACTACAGGTATTTGTCCTGGTAGTAGTGGCTATTGGGGGAGTGGCGCTCGGATACAATTATCGGAAACGGATTGCCGAAGGCAAAATATCCAGTGCAGAAGAAGCTGCCAAGAGAATTGTAGAAGAAGCCAAAAAACAAGCTGAAGCGACACAACGTGAAGCTATACTGGAAGCAAAGGAAGAAATACACAAACTGCGAAACGAATTTGACAGAGAAGTTAGAGACAGACGAAATGAGATACAGCGAGTTGAGCGTAGAATTCAACAAAAAGAAGAGAATTTAGATAAAAAGATGGATTCTTTAGAGTCAAAAGAAGATTCTCTTAACAAAAGAAAAAAAGAGATTGAAAAACTTGAGCAAGAAATCGAATCCATATACAAGCAACAGCTAAGTGAACTGGAAAGAATTTCAGAAATGACAAAGGATCAGGCACGTGAAACTCTTTTGGAAAGTGTTGAGAGGGAATTATCTCATGAGATGGCAGTTAAAATACGTGAGTATGAGGGCAAGGCAAAAGAAGAGGCCGAAAAAAGAGCACGATCAATTATTGCTTTGGCCATACAAAAGTCAGCAGCAGATCATGTGGCTGAAGCCACTGTTTCTGTGGTAGAACTGCCAAATGATGAGATGAAGGGGCGTATTATTGGTAGAGAAGGTCGTAACATTCGCACATTAGAAACAGCTACTGGAATAGACCTAATTATTGATGATACTCCAGAGGCAGTTATCTTATCAGGTTTTGATCCTATAAGACGAGAGATAGCTAGAATCTCATTAGAAAAATTAATTTTAGATGGCAGGATTCACCCCACTCGTATTGAAGAAATGGTAGAAAAGGCTAAAAAAGAAGTGGAAACACAGATACGCGAGGCGGGAGAACAAGCCATTTTTGAAGTAGGAATTCATGGAATCCATCCAGAACTTATAAAGCTACTTGGACGTTTGAAATATCGGACCAGTTATGGCCAAAATGTATTGAGACATTCTATTGAAGTCGCTCATCTTGCTAGTATTATGGCTGCTGAATTAGGTGCGGACATAAAATTAGCTAAACGAGCTGGCTTGCTTCATGATATTGGTAAAGCGGTAGACCACGAAGTTGAAGGGCCTCATATACAAATTGGTGCCGATCTGGCTAGAAAATATAAAGAAAGCCCCGAAGTGGTGCATGCAATCTTAGCGCACCATGGTGATATTGAAGCTACATCAGTAGAAGCTGTTTTAGTTCAAGCCGCTGATGCCATATCAGCAGCAAGGCCAGGCGCAAGACGTGAAACTTTAGAAGCCTATATTAAACGTTTAGAAAAGTTAGAAGAAATAGCAAATTCCTTCGCAGGAGTAGAAAAATCCTTTGCAATTCAGGCAGGTCGTGAATTAAGAATTATAGTTAAGCCTGATAAAGTTAGCGATGATCAGGCCGTCCTAATGGCTAGAGATATTGTAAAAGCTGTAGAAAAAGAATTAGAATATCCAGGACAAATAAAGATTAATGTAATTAGAGAAACTAGAGCTGTTGAATATGCAAAATAAGGTGTAGCATTTGCTACACCTTTTTGTATTATTTACAAATAACAATTGACTAGTGTATTGAATATTCTTTATAATATAAATAGAAAAAGTTTTAAAAAAGAGGATTTTTTATATCAATGTAGAATATTAATAATAAATACCGATGATAGGGGGTCAAATCGTGGAAGTATTAAAAGTATCAGCAAAATCTAGTCCTAATTCAGTAGCTGGGGCATTGGCTGGAGTGCTTAGAGAGCATGGCTCAGCCGAACTGCAAGCCATTGGCGCCGGAGCATTAAATCAGGCAATAAAAGCAGTGGCCATTGCAAGAGGATTTGTTGCTCCCGGAGGATTGGATCTGGTATGTATCCCGGCTTTCACTGATATTGTCATCGATGGTGAAGAGAGAACTGCAATGAAACTAATAGTTGAACCCCGTTAAACCTACCGATAAAAAGGTAGGTTTTTTCTAGTCTAATATACTACTCAAATCTTCTTTGAAAGAGTGATTCTATGGAAAAATTCAAAATAATAGATGGCCATTGCGATACATTAACTAATCTATTAGATAGGCCTTCAACTATAGACGATCCCAAAAATCATGTAAATATTGAAAAGCTAATCAAAGGCGGTGTATATATTCAGTTTTTCGCCGCATGGATAGGTTCCAAGCACAAATATGGCTCTCCTCTTCAAAGGGGCCTTAAATTAATAGATAGATACAATACCATGTTAGCAAAAAATTCTAGAATTGTTCCTATACTAGAATGGAAAGATACTAAAGATATCAAAGACAATCAAATAGGGGCCTTATTGACTGTTGAGTGCGGAAGTATATTGGAAGGAGAGCTTGCAAATCTAAGAATCCTTCATAAGTTGGGCGTAAGGTTAATGACCCTAACCTGGAATCATCGTAACGAAATATGTGATGGCATATTAGAAGCCAATAGCAAGAGTGGCTTATCCAATTTGGGCATATCAGTAATCCAAGAAATGAATAGGTTAAATATGATTATTGATGTATCCCATATTTCAGTTTCAGGTTTTTGGGATGTAATTGAGCATTCTAAGGATCCAATTATAGCCTCCCATTCCAACGCAAAGGCATTATGCCCTCATGTTAGAAATTTAGATAATGATCAAATCCTGGCTATATCAAAAGTTAAGGGCTTAATAGGCATTAATTTCTATCCCACCTTTCTGTCATCTCAAAATAGTTGTGGAATAGATGAAATTATCAGACATATTGAATATATAGCTGGATTAGGAGGAATAGATATAATAGGATTTGGTTCTGACTTTGATGGAATTGACAAATTACCTCAAGATATAAATGGGCCGCAGGATTTTCCCAAAATTATTAATAGACTTTTGCAACTTAATTATTTAGAGAATGATGTTAAAAAAATATGCTCAGAGAATTATTTGAGGATTTTAAAAACTGTGCTTAAGTAAATAATATATTTTATAATTGTGACAGGAGAGAAGGATGAAGAATATTAAATATGCTGATTTACATAATCATACCACTGCTTCAGATGGCATTTTTACTCCTAACGAGCTGGTACGCCATGCTAGTACTAAAGGGCTAGCCGCAATAGGAATAACAGATCACGACACCACAGACGGTATATATGAAGCCCAAAAAGCCGGAAAAAATTATGGTATAGAAATAATTCCAGGCATTGAATTAAATACACAAGAAGACAAATTTGAGATACATTTATTAGGTTACTTTATGGATTACAATTTGCCCTGGTTTCAAGATATTCTTACCAAGATAAGGGATTCCCGATATTATAGAGCACAGAAAATAGTAAATAATCTAGTTAATATATATGGCATGGATTTGGAGTTTGAGGATATAATACATAAAGCAGGAGGCAGGCACAACATTGGCAGGACACATATAGCAAGGGCGATGATAGACAAGGGAATTGTAAAAAGTATACCAGAGGCTTTCGAGAAATTTATCGGAGAAGGATGTAAAGCATATGTCAAAAGATATAAGCTTACTGTTCCAGAGGGAATTAATATGATAAAAAAAGCTGGTGGAGTACCAGTTTTAGCTCATCCTGGACTTATTAGTGATGATTCAATAATAGAGCGATTAATCTCCTATGGAATACTTGGTATTGAAGCCTATCATAGTAAACATACCTACCAACAGTCACAAAAGTATGTTGAGTTAGCTGAAGCTAATGGACTCATAATAACAGGAGGTAGCGACTGTCATGGTGATAGTAGTCCTATGGTAGGCGATATCGTCATAAATTATGAAAGTGTCAATGAGCTAAGAAGGATTGCAAAATTATCATAGCAATCCTTCATTTTTTTCATAGACTTATGGGAAAAACTGTGGTATAATTAGTTGAAAATGATGGGTTTAAATTCTTATCTTTCATTTTTGGGGAGGCATAGGTAATGGAATTATCAAGAAAACATTTAGATATTACTGCGTCACTAACTTTAGAAATAGATGCAAAAGCTAAAAAAATGAGGGCTCATGGAATAGATGTGATAGGTTTTGGTGCCGGTGAGCCTGATTTTGATACACCTTCATTTATTATTGAGGCTGCAAAGGAAGCCCTTGACAAAGGGTATACTAAATATACACCTTCTTCCGGAATCATGGAATTGAAAGAAGCTATATGTGAAAAGCTAAAAAGGGACAATAATCTTGACTATGAACCCAATGAGATTCTTATATCAAATGGTGCTAAACATTCATTGTATAATATTTTTCAGGCAATATTAAACCCTGGAGATGAAGTTATAATACCTTCACCTTATTGGGTTAGTTATCCCGAAATGGTAAAGATGGCCGATGGAGTGCCTGTATATGTAAACACATTAGATGATCATGGTTTTTGTATTGATCTTGAACACCTAAAAAATATCATTACTAAGAAGACCAAGGCTATAGTTATCAATAGTCCTAATAACCCTTGCGGATCTGTTTATGATAAAAAACAGTTAGAAACTATAGCTCAATTAGCAGTAGAGCATGACTTTTTTGTTGTGTCAGATGAAATATACGAAGAATTATTGTACGATGGGGCTGAGCATATAAGTATTGCATCCTTAAATCCTGAAATAAAAGAGCGAACACTTTTAGTAAACGGAATGTCAAAGGCATATGCAATGACTGGATGGCGGATTGGCTATACAGCAGGAAAAAGAGAAATCATAAGTGTTATGTCTAATATACAAAGTCATTCCACTTCTAATCCAAACTCTATTGCACAGTATGCCAGTTTGGCAGCATTAAAGGGTTCAAAAGATATAATTAAGAGCATGGTATGTAAATTTGACGAAAGAAGAAAATTCATGGTAGATAAGATAAATAGTATAGATATGATTTCATGTACAAGGCCTCAAGGCGCTTTCTATGTAATGCTAAATATTAAAAATGTGATTGGAAAAACTTATAATGATCGAATTATCAAAGGATCATTGGATTTTGCAGATGTGCTACTAGAAGCTCAAAACGTAGCCGTTGTTCCAGGCATCGCTTTTGGTGCAGATGAATATGTAAGATTATCCTACGCTACATCAAAAGAAAACATAGAAAAAGGATTAAACCGCATAGAGAAATTTATAAAAGAGTTGAATTAGAAAAGGCTTCATATGAAGCCTTTCTTAGTAAAAAAAGAGTGGATAACCTTATTATCCACTCTTTTTTTATGGCAGGGGAGACAGGACTCGAACCCGCAACCAATGGTTTTGGAGACCACTACTCTACCAATTGAGCTACTCCCCTATAATGCCTTTTTCGCAGGCATTTAATATTATAGGACAATTTAATGAATATGTCAATGTTTTTATCGAAAAATTTTACAGCAACTTAACATTGTATGTGGTATAATCGACATATAAAAAAGAATGGGGATGATAATAGATGATTCAATGGAATTTGGGTGTTATTGGAGCTGGAAATATGGCGACTTCTATTATTGAGGGAATACTTAAAAAAGAAGTATTTGCTCCAAAAAATATATATGTCTATGATATTGATTCCAACAAACTTTCTTCAATAGCAAGCAAAACTGGTGTAGTGCCAGCTGACAGTAATATTGATCTAGTTACAAATTGCAAAGTTTTTATTATCGCCGTTAAACCTCATGCATATGACAGTTTACTAAAAGAAATATCTAACCATATTACCCATGAACACTTACTTATATCCATTGCAGCTGGTATATCAACTGATTACATAAAACAAAAAATATATAACAAATGTAAGATCGTTAGAGTAATGCCTAATACTCCTGCCCTAGTGGGTGAGGGAATGACTGCTATATGCATTAACCAAGAAATAAATAAGAACCAAAGAGAGATAGTTAATTTAATATTTTCATCCCTGGGAAGGGTAGAGGAAGTAGAAGAATCCCTTATTGATGCTGTAACAGCTATTAGTGGAAGTAGTCCTGCTTATATCTATGTGCTTATAGAAGCCCTCGCTGATGGAGGAGTGCTCATGGGTTTACCACGTGATCAAGCCTACAGAATGGCCGCTCAATCGGTTTTAGGCGCTGCCAAAATGGTTTTAGAGCTAGAGGAGCATCCAGGTATACTCAAGGATATGGTGTGTTCTCCTGGAGGAACTACCATTGAAGCCATATATACATTAGAAAAGAATAATTTTAGAGGCAGCGTTATGGAAGCAGTTAGAAATTGTGCTTTAAAAGCAGGAGAGATAAATAACAAGAACAACAAAAAAAATCAATAACATACAATTAGTATGCTTTTGCTTGTCAATGGCCATTATTTAAATAATAAATACAACTAATTAAAGGATGAAATAAAATATGGACAAATATGAATGTTTTAATACCATAAAGGACATTTTGGAGTCAAAGGGATGCCATATAGATAACAAAAAGGAGATAAACTATGGTATTCAGTTTCAACTAACTTACCAACAACAAAAGGGAATCTATCGAATATACCAAAGTAAAAAGGGTATACGCTTAGATTCATCACAGATTAAAGATGGTGATTTTAGATTATTTATTGACAATATAATAAATGAAGTACTTTTTCAAGCATCTAAAGATCAAACTAAAGATCTAAATGATAACAACAATACTATTTCCCAAGATCCTCTACCAATAATCG
>JAAYKZ010000305.1 GCA_012522165.1 Clostridiales bacterium | reverse complement strand
TCTATATCTTCAGAGACAATATATTTCCCAATATTTCTATTTATTAATTTTGAGTCTAGTGGGGTCAACTCCACCATATCAATGACAGCTTTTACGCCTTCTTCTGCATTCCAAAAAATAACAAAAGTGCCCATTATGATTATTAGGACATTGATGGCTAGAAAAGCTGAAAGCAATCTTAGAACCATTCTAGTATTAAGCTTTAATACTAGAGATGACCGGATTTTTGTTGTAATATTAGATGAGCCTGTTTTCGTATTATTCATCTTTTATCACATACCCTACTCCACGAACAGTGTGGATAAACTTTAACCCAAAGGGTTCCTCAATCTTTGCACGAAGATATCTAATATAGACATCTACTGCATTTGTACCGCCTAGAAAATCATATCCCCATATATGCTGGAGTATAGACTCCCTACTCAAAACTATATTTTTATTCTCTAGTAAGTATTGAAGTAAATCAAATTCTCTTTTTGTTAAATCAATAATAGTCTCATCCACTAGTACTTCTCTTTTTGTTGGATCAAGGATTAATGATCCAATGGAAAGCTCCGTTAAATCCTTCTTAGTGCTGTCATTCGTCCTATTTCTTAGGGCTACCCTAATCCTAGCCAGTAGTTCTTCAATGGCAAAGGGCTTTGTTATATAATCATCTGCCCCGCTGTCAAGTCCCGCAACCTTATCTACAACAGCATCCCTAGCAGTCAAAAGTATAATAGGTACATTGGAAACTTTGCGAATTCTTCTGAGAACCTCAATACCATTTAGCTCAGGTAGCATAATATCTAATAAAATAAGGTCAAAGGGCTGGGTTGTAGCAAGTTCCAACCCATCCCTTCCATTAAAGGCCTTTTCTACTTCATAGCCTTCATATATAAGCTCTAACTCGATGAATCGGGCTATTTTTTCTTCATCTTCAATTATTAGAATCCTCTCCATCTGTCTTCTCACCTTTTACTTCCTTAACTATATTTTCCGCAAAATTTTCAGCTGCTTCTGCAACTGAATCCATGGCGCGGTTTATATTATCCTTACCTAAATCTGGCCCCACAAACTTATACTTATATCCAAAGAATAGGCCTATGATAATTAGGGGAACAGTAATCCAGAATGTAAATAGCAAGAGGATTATTAGTATAGTTACTGGAATTGACATCATTTTTTCTCCTCCCCTGGTAACTATAAAACTGTTTTTATTCCCCCTGTTTATAAGTCTACCGCACCATCTGAAAAACCTTCCTAATAATTCACCAAAGGTTACACCATTATCATTATGACTTTTCCTTTCATTATATTGGACATTTTCATTGGCATGAGGCTCTTTATTTCCCTCCCTTGAATTATAGTATCCTCCTTCTGGTCCACTAATCCGATTTTCCTTTTCAAGCTTTACTATGGCTTCAAGAATGTCACCCTTAGTTTCCTCGAGGACTTTCTTAGCCTCTTCATAAGAAATATTTGCATACTCTCTTAATTTTTCAACCTGTTCTAAGGTAACCATATTAAACCTCCTATCCTTTAATA
>JAAYKZ010000304.1 GCA_012522165.1 Clostridiales bacterium | reverse complement strand
TTCTTTGATGTGAAACTGCCTATAGATGAGTATGAAACATTAAGCGGTTTTGTTATAGGTCAGCTAGGCAGAATCCCTGAAGAAGGAGAATATCCAGAGATAGAATATGAAGGCTTAATGTTTAAGGTAGAGGCTGTAGAAGAGAAGAGAATTTCTAAGGTAAAGGTATGCAAGGTTTCATAGCATTGATGGGAGCAGGTCTGTTGCCTGCTCCCTATATTGTTTTATTCTAAATTTAATTTTCTATTTAATATAACATTGGCTACTATAAAGTTGGCTATACCTAATAGGGCGTATATGACGGTTATAGATGCAATGAGAGTTGCTACCTGCGGAGGTACCATAGCAGTGGATTGACTTAAAGGAACAAGTATCTTGTTGGCAGTAGCAAAGGCGAATATAGTAAATACTATTTGACCAACAATATATATTACCATATAGGCACCAAAGGAAGCTAAAATCCTATGTTTTGAAAAAAGATGTCCAATGCTAAGAGCGTTGTAAACCGTCAGGATAGAGTAAGCAGATGAAATTAGAGCTACAATTGGAATTAGTATCATCAGGTTATCTCCTAGAAATTCTCGTGCTGTACTTATAAGTCTACCTAACTCACTAAACAAATTATCTATATTTAGTAGTATGAGAATTGAGGAGATTATAACTAAAAAGCTTAGTATGATCCACATCATAGATGTTAACAGTTTGCTGATAATGTGCTGCCATGTTTTAACGGGCAGGGTAAACATAAGATAGCCTTCATCTCCCAAGAGGTTTTTATAAAATCTTTGTATAATAATGATAAAGGTCATAGCGATAACTGCCACAATAAGGGCGAAATAGACAAATATACTAATACCACGCATAAAATTCAGGAAATTTAACCCTTCAACGGTAGCCGTATAGGTATCCCCTACTTTCTGAAAAGGGTTTATCAGCCTATTTATAAAGGCAAATAGAATTATGATGATATATATGGGTAAAAACCATCGGGCAGTAGCCTTGATTTCATATTTTAATAGTTTTCCTAGCATTTAAATACCTCCCTAAATAAAGCATCTACAGATTTTCCCGTTTCCTCACGGATTTCATCTACAGTTTTCTGTAGCACTATTTGGCCTTCCTTTAAAAATATGACTTCATCCAATATTTTTTCAATATCTGATATAAGATGGGTAGATATGATGACAGTTCCACTTTCATTATAGTTACTTAAAATAGTATCCAGGATGTAATCCCTGGCTGCAGGGTCAACACCACCAATGGGCTCATCCAGTAAATAGAGATCTGCTTCCCGGCTCATAACCAATATAAGTTGTACTTTTTCCTTGGTGCCCTTGGACATGGTCTTTAGCTTATCCTTTGGATCAATATTAAGCTTGCTTAGCATGTCGTAAGCTTTATCAGGTACAAAATCAGTATAGAAATCTTTAAAAAACTCAATGATATCTGAAACTCTCATCCAGTCATTTAAATAAGTTCTCTCCGGCAGATAAGATATGATTCTTTTTGTTTCAATACCAGGTTTCTTTCCTCCTATTAAGATTTCTCCACTAGTAGGAGTAAGCAAATCATTGCAAAGCTTAATAAGAGTTGTCTTTCCACTGGCGTTAGGGCCTAAAAGTCCTACAATTTTTCCCCGTTCTACATTGAGGTTAACATTGTTTAACGCGATGGTGGGGCCAAAAGTTTTTGTAAGGTTGTTACATTCTAAAATATAATTCATTTTTTCAACTCCTTTGCCATATCATTTAGCATTGATAAAATCTCCTGCTGGTCAAATCCCAAATCTGTCATTTTCTTTAAAAGTTCTTGAATTTGTTCCCTGGCTATTCTCTTTTTTGTTTCTTTAATCATATTTTTATCCTCCGTTACAAATCTACCGCTAGTGCGGACGCTGTATAAAAGCCCTGATTCTTCTAGTTTGGATAAAGCCCTTTGCATAGTGTTTGGATTTACTGATGCTTCCCGGGCAAGTTCCCTTACTGAGGGCAGTTTTGAACCTAAAGGATAGACCCCGGAGCAAATCTTAAGCTCCATTTGCTCAATTAACTGAGCATAAATGGGCCGATCCGATGTCAGATTCCAAGACATGAAATCACTTCCTTGTATTATTGTATTAAGCGCTTAATACAATAATACAAAAATTCCTTTTATTTGTCAACGGCTTTTTAACGACTTTTTAAAATTTTTGATAATGAGAGTCAATTATTTTATGATATAATTGATTCAATGATATAGTCAGATTAAAAAAGGAGAAATTACCATGAGTTATTTAATAAGAGATATAAAACTTGCTCCTGAAGGGCATGCAAGAATAAACTGGGTAAAAGGGTATATGCCCCTATTAAATGAACCGGAAAAGGAGTTTGAACGGCATAAGCCTTTTAAAGGTAAAAAGATTGCTGTATCCATACATTTAGAGGCCAAGACTGCATATTTGGCATTGGTATTGGCAAAAGGTGGTGCTGAGGTAGCGGTTACAGGTAGCAATCCCCTGTCGACTCAAGATCCAATAGCCGCGGCCCTAGTAGAGGAAGGACTATCTGTTTATGCTTGGCATAATGCGACGGAAGAGGAATACTTTGATCATCTCAACAAAAGCTTGGATTTTGGCCCCGATATAATAATAGACGACGGTGGAGATTTGGTTCACCTTCTTCACACCACCCGTAAAGACATAGCAAAGAGAGTGTTAGGCGGTTGTGAGGAGACTACCACAGGAGTACTTCGATTAAGGGCCCGTGAGCGTGAGGGAGTACTTGGCTTTCCTATGATTTCTGTCAATGATGCATATTGTAAGTATCTTTTTGATAACCGCTATGGTACTGGCCAATCGGTTTGGGATGGCATTATGCGTACCACAAACTTAATAGTTGCAGGCAAAAATGTAGTAGTAGCGGGTTATGGCTGGTGTGGTAAAGGTGTAGCCAACAAGGCAAAGGGCTTAGGAGCCAATGTTATTGTAACTGAGATAGATCCCATAAAGGCAATAGAGGCGGTAATGGAAGGCTTTAGGGTAATGTCTATGGATGAAGCTGCTGCCATAGGCGACATATTTATCACAGTAACAGGATGCAATAAGGTTATAAGAGAAGAGCACTTTAGAAAGATGAAGGATGGTGTGCTTTTAGCCAATGCGGGACATTTTGATGTGGAAATTCATAAACCAGACCTGGAAAAATTAGCTGTACAAAAGAAAGAGATGAGGAAAAATATAGAAGGATTTATTATGGAAGATGGCAGAGTGATAAATCTTTTAGCCGAAGGACGGCTGGTAAATTTAGCTTCTGGCGATGGACATCCTGCTGAGATAATGGATATGAGCTTTGCCCTCCAGGCTTTGTCGGCTAAATATATTGTAGAAAACCATTCCCAGTTGGAAAATAGGGTATATGAGGTTCCCGAGGAGATAGACCGAAGAGTAGCTAATATGAAGCTGGAAGCCATGGATATAAATATTGATACCCTAACCAAAGAACAGGAGGACTACTTAAGAGGCTGGGGAGAGTAACTAAGATTTTTTTGAAAGGGGTTAAAAAATGTATAAATTTCCCAAAGACTTATATGTTGATGTTCGTATTGAAGAAACCTTTGAGACAAGAATCAGCTTTAAAAAAAGAGAGCTTCAGGAGCAAAAGGTGCGCAACAATAAAGGGGCATTCATCAGGGTATTTGATGGCAACCGCTGGTATTACAGCTCTTTGACAGACTTAGATGATATTCAGGAGGCCATAGATACTTTGGCTAACATGGCTACCCCAAACCCTGACATCATGGAACATCCAGTAGTGAAGGCCTTTGAAGTGAATCAAGATACTATACTGCAATATGAGAAAGACTCAGTAACAGACATACCTGTGGCCGAGAAACAGGCACTTTTAGAGGGTTATCTGGATCTGCTTGACTATCCAGAAATAGTTCATCATACCTCTTACTATGTTGATAAAAAAGCAAAGAAATCAATTTATTCATCAAAAGGCACTGCAGTCACCTTTGACGTACAGACTTGTGGTATTCGTTTAAATTTAGAATTAGCCTATAAGGAAAATAAGGATACGGGTGCTGCATCAAAAGCGGCCGTGTACTTTGATGAGCTTAAAGGACTTGAAGAATACTTTAAAGAAGAGATAGAAAAGAGCATTACATTTGTGAGAGAAGCCAAGCCAGTAGAGCC
>JAAYKZ010000303.1 GCA_012522165.1 Clostridiales bacterium | reverse complement strand
CATAGAAGATGTCATCCTTTCGTTAGTTGTTTATTATAGTGAATAATATATTAACAGGATGTCATCTTCTTTTCAATTCTTATGGTAATTTATTACTCTAATTCCCTACGGTAACTTTACACTAACTGACAAGAAAAATAAATTGTGGTACTATTTCCAAAATTAAAATTTGAATATGATAGACATAAATGTTTATTCTTTATAAATTCAGTTACTTACCTGTATTACATACTTATCAATTTGTATATAGCATTAAACCGAGGAACAAGAGTAGTAGAAATAAATACTTGCATTCAGAGAGTCGCTAGTTGGTGGGAATGCGGCTGCAGGATTATTTCGAATGGACTTGTGAGGGAAGCCCGAAATCGAAAGAAAGTAGGCGCTTACGGGGGGCCTACCCGTTATCAGCTGGATGCATATGATAGTATGCAAAAATGAGCGGGCGTAGAAAAACGTCAATTAGGGTGGCACCGCAGAAGCTAAGGCTTTTGTCCCTTTTTGGGACAAAAGCTTTTTTTATATCCTACTGAAGTTTTGTAAATCATCATACAAAAATAAAATCATTAATATCAAGGGAGGTTATTACTATGATAACTCCGGATTATAATGAATTCAAAAGGTTAGCAAAAAAATATAGTCTTGTTCCAATTCGCAAGGAAATTTATGCTGACTTTACAACCCCCATAGAGCTTTTGAGAAAAATTTCTAACATAAGCAATAGGTATTGTCTTCTTGAGAGCGTAGAAGGTGGTGAGAAATGGGGTAGATACTCATTTTTAGGATTTAATCCTATTGCCCGAGTTGAATGCATAAATGGAAAAATAACTATTGAAGAAAATGGCGAGAAAAAAGAAGTAGTCCATTCCCAAAAACCCTTTGAAATTCTAAGAACATATTTTTCAGAATACAAGGCACCAAGGATAGCTGAATTTCCTCCATTTGCAGGAGGGTTTGTAGGATACTTTGCCTATAGCATGATTAAATATTCAGAGCCCTGTTTAAAACTTAGAAACAGTGGATTTAAAGATTTTGATCTAATGTTATTTGACAAGATAATTGTTTATGATCATCTTAAGCAAAAGATAAGTGTGATTGCCAATATAAAAGTGAACAAAATGGAATCGGATTACAAGCAAGCTATTGCTGATATTGAAAATATTACTTCAATTATTATGGAGAAAGTTTCACTACCAAAAGTTGAAATAAAAACCACTTCCCATTTTATCTGCAACGTCACAAAAGAAGAATATTGCCATATGGTTAATAAAACAAAAGAATTTATAAAAAAAGGAGAAATATATCAAGCTGTCATTTCCAGACGATTTGAAACAGAATACCAAGATAGCCTTCTTAATGCTTACAGGGTTCTAAGAACCACTAATCCATCTCCCTACATGGTATTCATGGCAAATGATGATGTACAATTGATCAGCACATCACCTGAAACCCTGGTGAGGTTACGCGATGGTATTCTTACAACCTTTCCCATAGCAGGCTCCAGGCCTAGAGGTAAGAATTGGGAGCAGGATAAAGAGCTAGAAAGGTCATTATTGGAAGATGAAAAGGAATTAGCCGAACACAATATGCTAGTAGATCTTGCAAGAAATGATTTAGGTAAAGTGTCTAAGTATGCTAGTGTACAAGTTGTGAACTATAAAATGATACATCGCTATTCAAAGATTATGCATATCACTTCTGAAGTTCGTGGACATATTAAGGAAGATAAGGATGCCCTAGATGCCATAGAAGCCCTATTACCTGCAGGAACTTTAACTGGAACGCCCAAGATTCGTGCATGTCAGATTATTGAAGAGCTTGAAAAGGAACCAAGGGGAATATATGGCGGCGCTATAGGATATATAGATTTTTCAGGCAATATGGATGTATGCATTGCAATACGCATGGCAGTCAAGAAAAATGACAAAGTATATGTTCAGGCAGGAGGGGGAATTGTGGCAGACAGCGTTCCTGAGAAGGAATACGAAGAATCTGGAAACAAGGCCAAGGCCGTAATGGAGGCAATTATGTTGGCAAGGGAGGTGAATGGATGATATTGTTATTAGATAACTATGACAGCTTTACCTATAATTTAGAACAGCTTATAGGAAGTTTCAAATGTAATGCCCAAGTGATACGCAATGATGAAATGACTGTAGAAGAAATAGAAAAATTATCTTTTTCCCATATTATAATTTCATCTGGATCAGGCCATCCCAGAAATACCGGAATATGTAAGGCAATTGTTCATAAGTTGAAAGACAGAATTCCAATCTTAGGCATAGGTCTTGGTCATCAAGTAATATGTGAAGTTTTCGGGGGTTCTATTATACCGGCAAAGCGATTAACACACGGTAAGCAAAGTAATATCCATATAGCCAATGGTAACAGTATCTTCAAAGGACTGCCCCCTTTGATACAGGCAGCAAGATATCATTCTCTTATAGTAGAAAGAACATCCCTTCCAGATGAGCTTTTAGTAATTGCAGAGGATGATGAAGGGGAAATCATGGGAGTAAAACACAGGGATTATAATGTTTTTGGTCTTCAATTTAATCCTGAATCCATATTGACCCCCAAGGGGGCAGTAATAATAAAAAATTTTGTGCAAATAGGTGGTGAGTCCATATGATAAAAGAAGCTATTCATAGATTACTAAACAAGGAGGATTTGTCTTTTGAAACCACAAAATATGTCATGGATGAAATTATGAGTGGGAAGGCCACAAATGCCCAGATTGCATCTTTCATAACAGCCATGAGAATGAAAGGTGAAACCATAGATGAAATCACAGCATGTGCTTTGACAATGAGAAAATGTGGAGCCAAACTTAAGCATTCAGGGGATGTACTAGATATAGTCGGTACTGGAGGGGATCAAGCGAATACCTTTAACATCTCTACTATTTCCTCCATTGTAATTTCAGCAGCAGGCGTACCTGTAGCAAAACATGGTAATAGGAGCGTATCTAGTAAATGTGGAAGTGCTGATGTTCTGGAGGCCTTAGGTGTAAAGATTGATATTCCCATTTCAAAAAGTGAAATAAGTTTGAAAGAAATTGGAATTTGCTTTATGTTTGCTACCCACTATCATCCATCCATGAAATATGCTGCTCCTGTTAGAAAAGAACTTGGAGTACGCACTATTTTTAACATATTAGGACCTCTTGCTAGTCCTGCAGATGCTAATTACCAATTATTAGGAGTTTACGATGAAAGCCTGGTAGAACCATTAGCAAGAGTACTTAACAATCTAGGCTTAAAAAAAGCAATGGTGGTGCACGGACATGATGGTTTAGATGAAATAACCCTAACTACTTCAACCACTATTTGTGAAGTGAATAATGGGAATATAAATAGTTTCTTCTTAGATCCCCGCCAATTTGGGTTTAAATATTGTCGACCAGAGGATTTAGTTGGCGGTGGTCCACAAGAGAATGCTGAGATTGCTAGAAGAATATTAAGTGGAGAAAAAGGACCTAAAAGAGATATTGTTCTGTTGAATTCTGCAGTATGTCTATATATGTTTTATGATAAATTCACTTTGAGGGAATGTGTGAGAATAGCTGAGGAAGTTATCGACAGTGGGAGAGCTATGGAACAGCTAAATAAATTTATAATGCTGACAAATCAGCCAGATTAAGGAAGGGTTTGTGAAAACATGATTCTTGAGACTTTAGTGCAATCTACAAGAAAACGTTTGGATTCTGCAAAAAGAAAAGTGCCTTTAGAAGTTTTAAAATCTCAATTATTTCATAAAGGCAAGGTAAAAAAGTTTCATGGGCGTGAAGATTTTGCTTTCGAAAAAGTTCTAAAAAATAAAGGAATTTCCTTTATATGCGAAGTAAAAAAAGCTTCACCGTCCAAAGGGGTAATAGCATCAGCTTTTCCATACAAAGAAATTGCTTATGATTATGAGCAGGCGGGTGCTCATGCTATTTCAGTGCTTACAGAGCCTGAGTATTTTAAAGGAAGGAATATTTACCTTAAAGAAATAAGTCAATTGGTGGGTGTACCGGTACTTAGGAAAGATTTTATTATAGATGAGTATCAAATTTATGAATCAAAGCTAATTGGAGCTGATGCAGTATTATTAATTTGTGCTCTGCTGGATACCAGTACCCTTAAAAGTTTTATTAATATCTGTGACCAGCTTGGGCTTTCTGCCCTTGTAGAAGCCCATACTAGAGAAGAAGTAATTATGGCAATTAAGTCAGGAGCAAGGGTAATAGGAGTAAATAATAGAGATCTTAGAACTTTTGAGGTTGACATTCAAAATTGCATAACTTTAAGGGAACTGGTTCCAGAAGATATTATCTATGTTGCAGAAAGCGGTATCAAGACTCGACATGATATTTTGCAGCTGGAAAAAGTGGGAATAGACGCAGTTTTGATTGGAGAAGTACTGATTAGGAGCAATGACAAAAAAGCCATGCTGTCCTACTTAAAAGGAGAGATAGATGAGGCAGGTTTTAGGAGTGGTAAGAATGCCTAAGATCAAAATATGTGGTATAGTTGGGAATCAGGACATAGGGGCGGTAAATATAGCCCTTCCAGATTACATTGGTTTTGTTTTTGCAAAAAGTAAAAGGCAGATTGATGAGAAAAAGGCTAAGACACTTAGAGCTAACTTGAATCCTGCTATAAAAGTGGTAGGAGTATTTGTCAATGAAGATATTAGTAATATCGAAAAACTTTGCACATCTAACATAATCGATATAATCCAGCTTCATGGCGATGAAGATGAGGATTATATAAAAAGGCTGAGGGATTGTGTATCAAATAAAATCATCAAGGCTATTAGGGTAAAAAACCAAGAAGATATAGAAAAACAGATGGAATTTCCCTGCGACTACCTCTTATTTGATACCTTTCATGCAAGGAAATACGGAGGGACAGGTAAGGCCTTTGATTGGTCTATTATACCTAATATAAAAAAGCCTTATTTTCTAGCAGGAGGTATTAATCTGGACAATATTAGGCAAGCAATTCAACATAATCCTTATTGTATTGATGTAAGTAGCGGGGTAGAAACTAATGGATATAAAGATGCTGATAAAATAATGAATATTGTAGCTATGGTAAAAGAAAGTTAAGTGTTGATATTGAGTAGATTCTATACATGTAATACATGCATCATAAAAAGTGAATTAAATAAAAATATTGGATGGATAGTATATATGTGATGGAAAAAGGGGGAAATGGATATGTCAAAAGGTAGGTTTGGCATCTATGGCGGACAGTATATACCAGAGACTTTGATGAATGCTGTCATAGAACTGGAAGAAGCTTATAATCACTTTAAAAATGATCCAAAATTCAAAGCAGAACTGGATAGTCTTCTTAAGAATTATGCAGGCAGGCCGTCTATGCTGTATTTTGCTGAAAAGGTGACCAATGATTTAGGAGGGGGTAAAATATATTTAAAGAGGGAAGATCTTAACCATACAGGTTCCCATAAAATCAATAATGTGCTAGGACAGGTGCTTCTTGCTAAGTACATGGGTAAAACCAGAGTAATAGCTGAGACAGGAGCTGGGCAGCATGGGGTTGCAACTGCAACTGCGGCTGCTCTTCTGGGATTAAAGTGTGAAATATTCATGGGAATGGAGGATACTCAGCGTCAGGCCCTTAATGTTTTCCGCATGAAATTGCTAGGCGCAAAAGTCAATGTGGTAACTAGTGGTACTCAAACACTAAAAGATGCTGTTAATGAAACCTTGCGTGAGTGGAGTAGACGTGTAGAAGACACACATTATGTATTAGGATCTGTAATGGGGCCACATCCATTTCCTACAATTGTTCGGGATTTTCAAAAAGTCATTGGCCAAGAGGTAAAAAAACAGATATTAGAAATTGAAGGCAAACTTCCTGATGTATTAATTGCTTGTATTGGAGGAGGAAGCAACGCAATAGGGCTTTTTTACGAATTTATTGAAGAACCAAATGTCCGCCTTATTGGTTGTGAGGCAGGAGGACATGGTATTCATACTAATAAAACTGCTGCCACCATGACAGTAGGAAAGGTAGGAATTTTCCACGGAATGAAATCCTATTTCTGCCAGGATGAGTATGGGCAGATTGCTCCAGTCTATTCCATATCAGCAGGGCTGGACTACCCAGGTGTAGGGCCAGAGCATGCCTATCTTCATGATATTGGCAGGGCAGAGTATGTAGCAGTTACTGATAATGAAGCAGTAGAAGCATTTGAATATTTGTCTAGTATGGAAGGAATTATTCCTGCAATAGAAAGCGCTCATGCAGTTGCATACGCTGTAAAGCTGGCACCGAAATTAAATAAGGACCAAGTGATAGTAGTTGGTCTTTCAGGCAGAGGAGATAAAGACGTGGCTTCAATAGCCCGCTATCAGGGGGTGGAAATCTATGAATAAACTACATAAGGCATTCACTAATGGAAAAGCATTTATTCCCTTTATAACCGCAGGTGACCCTTCCCTAGATGTAACTAAAGAATTGGTACTTGAGATGGCAAATGCTGGAGCAGATTTAATAGAGCTGGGTATACCCTTTTCAGATCCTGTTGCCGAGGGGCAGGTAATACAGGCTGCATCTATTCGTGCTTTATCTCATGGTATAACAGTGGACCATATATTTAAGATGCTTAGAGACATTCGAAAGATTTGTAATACTCCTATTGCGCTTATGACCTATGTAAATCCTATATTTGCTTATGGGACTGAAAGATTCTTAAGAAATTGCCAAGAAACTGGAGTAGATGCTCTAATTGTTGCGGACCTACCATTTGAAGAAAAAGATGAACTTATGCCTTTTTGTTTGAAACATGGAGTTTATTTAATTTCAATGATTGCCCCCACATCCAATAACCGTATACATATTATTGCCAGGGAAGCACAGGGATTCGTCTATTGTGTATCATCCATGGGCGTGACAGGAGTACGAAAAAATATTAGCAGTGATGCTGAACAAATGGTAAAAATTGTAAAGGAGGTAAATGGCATTCCCTGTGCTGTTGGTTTTGGTATTTCAACTCCTGAACAAGCAGCACGAATGGCTAAGTTTGCAGATGGTGTAATTGTCGGCAGTGCAATTGTAAAAATTATTGAGGAATACGGTCCCCAATGTGTACCCCATGTTATAGAATATGTAAGTACAATGAAGAATGCGGTTACTAAAGGTTAATAGCCCATTAACTATACCTTTGTTGAACCATGTATATTACTGTGCTATAATGATTTAAGTGTTTTGGATGATTTTGTATATAGGTTAATAAGTAACCTTTCTAATAGCAATTACAGTAATATAATCATTCTAATTGTTGTTGCAGGAGGTATAGTAATGGCAAGAGTTAAGAAATTTGTCCGATTCTTAGATGGTGTTGCTTTACGCTATATACCCATGTTTTTTGTTCTAGGTATAGCTAATGCACTAGTTTTAAAAATTTTATTTGATCAAAAGGTAACCAATAAGCTTACAGTGACATTATTGTGTTTTACTTCCTTGGCTGTTAGCATAATATGGACAAGGCTAGCAACAAAAACGGAGTTTTCAGAATTTAGTCATCGGTTACCACCCTATATAAAAAAGAAAGCTTTGTCTAAAAGGGCAATCAGAGTAATAATTTTCTATATTGTATTAAGGGGAATACGATCAATTGAAGAATCAAATGATGCTATTATAGTTTTTTCAAAACAGCTATTAGAGTATAGTACCGCTATTTCAATCCTTATTCTTATAGCGACATTTGTAATTATTTTGTTAAGACCACCTTTAAGAAGATATTTTTAAAATAATTGTTTATATAAGGAGGACTATTGCATGTGGTTTGAGCCATTAATTATATTAGGAATAGGAGCACTAATATCCTTAGGTTTGTATACTTATTATCTGCCTCAAATAAGGGACATGAGAAAAAGGTACGAGCAATTTAGCAGTAAAGTAAAAGAGAAATTAGTTGATATGACAGAGGAAGAGAGAAGGGAGTTTTTTTCAAGTATGCCCAGGGAAACTGAAAGTTTCTTTAAAGGAATACTGCAGGATGATTTTGATTTCCATGGAATTGAACAGTTTCAAATTTCCCAGTTCCACCTTCAGCAGGTAGAACAAATTAATCAAGAACAATTCCATCAGTTTACACAATGGGCTATGGACGAAGGCCTAAAATCAGTTACGCCCTTTGATCATGGCGGTTATGTACAGGGGCCAGGATTTAATCCATCAGATACTATGGCTCACGATAGTATGCAAATGCACCATCAGATGGATCATATGCATTCTAACATGGATAATATGAATTCTGGTATGGATTCCTTCCATCATGGATTTTAATTGAGCAAGACAGAGGATTTAAATAAGACTCTGTCTTTTTTGTTGGTAGTTTAGCGCTTTGCTTTTTAGTGTTTTAGTTATTGTTAAAGAATCTTACTCTATTGCATAAGAGTATTTTTAAATTTAGTAATAAATAATATAAAATTCGATTAGAATGCAATGGATAGGGCTATATTGAAAGATGTGTCTTCTTTATTTTATTGGGTATATGTATTGAGGAGGGTAGTTAAGTTGAAAAAATCCATGTCAATCATTTATTCCATGATGACAGGATAGTTGTTATTGAGTTTATCAAAGATGCCTTTTGAAACTGCTTTTTAGGAGTCAGGTTTTTTAACATGAAATCTATCTTAAGTATTTTTTTAGTGTTATAGCAGGATTAATAACATTCAACTGGGAAAATACTATATTATAATAATCTATGGTCTTCATTATTGATCTTGATGTTATGCAAATAAGATAGCTAATATAGAATCCACCACAAATTAATAGTATATTAATTGATAAAAGATGGAGATAGAATCTGCATCATCAAGATAAGATTAGAAGATGTATTTAATTAGAATAAGAGAAAAGGAGAAGGTATATGGATTGGAAGTATGAAGAAGGGCGTATATACAGTGTAAACGAAAACGATGAATTACTTGCTGAAACCACATTTGTTTATAAAGAAAACGGTGAGGTTGATATTGATTATACTTATGTAAATCCCCAGTTAAGAGGAAGGGGTATAGCTAGTAAAATGATGAAAGTTGTAGCTGATTATTTAAGAAAAAATTCACTAAAAGCTTCTGCAACATGTTCTTATGCCAATGCTTGGCTTAAAAAGCACAGAGAATCATATGCAGATATTATATCCGAAGATTTAGATAATGAAGCAATTGCCTGTAAAATAGATGGAAGAAGAGATGCTAGTGAATAGGCGCAACAAAGGTTAGTGGTTTATTTATAATAAATAGATTCTAGAGCAAATGGTAACTACGGAGTACAAAGGCTAAAAAACCATATTATGGGTTTATACCTTATTCTGTTGATACATACATCTTACCATTTTGGTTAAAAGATGATATAATGTATGATATATTTTGGGTTGGGGTGAAACATTGTGTGCTACGATAATCCTCTACAAACTTTGACTTGGGATCAGAAAAACATATTTAGCATAATTCAGAAGAAAGGGCCTATAACCAAGAGTCAATTAACACTTTTGACTAAAATGAAATTAACTACATTAAATAGAGCCATGCAGCCTATGATAAACCATGGTTTGATTGTAGAAGCTCATATAGGGGAATCAACAGGTGGAAGAAAACCTATATTGTACGGAGTTAACCCTGGCAAGTACTATGTAATTGGTATAGATATTTCAAGAACCTATACACAAGTGGTAATAACAAACCTAAAGATGGAAATATTGTATAGCTTTGAATTTCACATGACACCTTATTATTCTCCAGATAAAACCATTAATTTAATAACAGATTGGTTGTTTAACGCCTTAGATGAAGCCAATATTACAATATCACAGATAATAGGTGTGGGTTTGGGAACAGTAGGGCCTTTACGCAGGGAAGAGGGTATAATGGTGGGGGCAAAAGGCTTTAATGCTCCAGGTTGGGAATACGTTCATATAAAGAGCATTATGGAGCAAAAGTTAAAACTACCTATTTTTGTAGATAATGGTACCAATACAGCTGTTCTAGCTGAATATTTTTTTGGCTGTGGTAAGGATATTAGCAGTATGGCCTATATTAATTGTGGTGTAGGCATTAGGGCAGGAGTTATTTCATCTGGACATTTAGTTAGGACGATAAACGATGCGGAAGATGCTCTAGGACATATGATAATCGACGTAGATGGAGATCTGTGTACTTGTGGCAATCATGGATGTATAGAGTGCTATGCAACTATACCAGCAATAGTAAATAAATTCATTGCCTGCTTAAAAAAAGGAAGAAGCTCAATGGTTTCCAAGGTTATATCTCATATAAATTATATGGATATATTAAAGGCAGCGGAACAAGGGGATGCGCTAGCAAGGGAAGTGATAATAGATAGTGCCCTTATATTTGGATCAGGAATTGCTAACTATATAAATCTTGTAAATCCCCAATTGATTGTTTTAAGTGGTCCATTGGTAAAATATTCAGATATTTTTTATAAGATTAGTGTAGAAACAGCGATGAAAAAAAGTTATTTAGCAAGAGACAATAGGATTACCTTTATTAGAGGTGGTCATTATAGAGACAAGGTAATAGCAGTAGGGGCAGCAACAATGGTAATTGAAGAGCTACTAAGGAGGGAATATATTGAACAAAAAAGTTAATCTTAAACTATTAATAGAGATATTTACTACATTTTTTAAAATAGGTGCCTTCACCTTTGGAGGCGGTTATGCCATGATACCTCTCATAGAGAGGGAGGTTATTACTAATAAAGGCTGGATTAAAAATGAAGAGGAGATTATCGATGTATTTGCTGTGGCAGAGTCAATACCTGGTGCAATTGCAATAAACTCCTCAACATTTGTAGGATATAAAATAGCAGGTAGGATAGGCGCTATAACTGCAGCTTGTGGAGTTATCTTACCTTCATTTATAATAATTAACCTATTGTGCTAGATTATCTTGCACAATGCAATGGTATATTATACCAATAAAATAAGGTAGACTACCCCTATATGTAATCATGGCCTTATTAGTATGGTATAGTTAACCAAATACTAATT
>JAAYKZ010000302.1 GCA_012522165.1 Clostridiales bacterium | reverse complement strand
TATCTCCATCTACCATGGTATGTACCGGACGAATTGCTAGAGCCAATCCATCATGTGATATGGTAGCTAGCTTATTAGCCTGTTCCTTGGTTAATTTGGCGTTTGTTGCTATTACACCTATGGTAGTATTGCCTGAAAAGCTAGTTTCATGTTTATTGGCAGACATAAGATAATCACAAGTATTTATAAAGTTTCCAGTTTTGGGATCCCTAGCACCAGCAGTAATATTTCCATTATTAAAGTCCACTACATCACCAAAGGCATTAACAGCAACGATAGCTCCCACCACAATACCCCCTGGCAATCTGATACTAGCTGTTCCAATCCCGCTTTTCATGGCTGACTCCATTCCTAATACTTTGCCGACTGTGGCACCAGTCCCAGCGCCTACACTTCCCTGCTCTACCATTTCATCAGTTGCCTTTAAACATGCTTCATAGCCCATTGCTGCACTTGGCCGAACCTCTGAATCCTTGTATGCCAGATCAAATAACACTGCTCCTCCTACTATGGGTACTCGGGCAACTCCAGTGTCAAAACCCACTCCTTCTTTTTCAAGATAATGCATAACACCATCTGCTGCGGCTAAACCGAAAGCACTTTCACCTGATAGAACAATGGCATGTACCCTATCCACCAGGTTACCTGGCCTCATTAAATCCGTCTCCCGTGTACCAGGAGCGCTGCCTCTTACATCCACGCCAGCCACTGCTCCCTGTCGGCATATAACAACAGTGCATCCAGTCCCTGCTTCTGCATTTTGTGCATGTCCCACCTCTATACCACTAACATCGGTAATTTTTCCCTCATACATATCCCTTTTCCCCCCTTACCGAAACATCTCCTGACATAACTTTGGCAATGTTACCATCATTCTTCTTTACTAAAAGAGAACCATCCTCATCAAAATCTACGGCAAATCCCTCAAAGGTGGTATCTCTTCCTATTACCTTTACATGTCTATTTAAAGTGACCGAATGCTGTCTGCATTGATCAAGAATTGGCTTAAAATCCCTATTTTCAAGATAATTAAGATAGGTTTCTTCTATTTCTTCCATTATTAATGCTATTATCTGTCTTCTGTCTAAATACCTGTTTAGAGCTATTCTAAGAGAAGTGGCAGTAGATGAGATCTCAGCAGGAAAATCCCCTTGGGTCATATTAACATTTATGCCTATCCCTAATACTACATAATGGATACTGTCTATATCAGCATGCATTTCTGTAAGTATTCCGCACACTTTTTTGTCATCTATTATAATATCATTTGGCCATTTTATCCCTATATTCAAGCCAGTAGCCCTACTTAATGCATTCCTAATTGCTACTGCAGCCATGGTTGTTATACGAGGTGCTTGGTCTGGAGGAAGATTTGGCCTAAGTATTAAGGACATCCATATGCCTTTTCCCCTAGGTGATATCCAGTTCCTCCCTAATCTACCTCTTCCCTCTAGTTGAGTTTCAGCTACTATAAGGGTGCCTTCATCAGCTCCCTCCAAAGCTAATTCTCTAGCCCTGTTGTTAGTAGAGTCAATTGCTTGATGCACCTCTATACTCTTACCCATTAATTGGGTTTTCATAATTTCGGTGAGAGTAACCTGGTCTAGTTCTTCAGGTAAGTCTATAAGTCTATATCCCAACCCTGGTCTACTCTCTATACCAAAGCCATCTAGCTGGAGAGATTTGATATGTTTCCATACTGCCGATCTAGTAATACCTAAAAATGTACTAATGGTTTCTCCAGATAAAAATTCATTTCTATTGTCAACTAATAGCTTCAATATTTTATCTCTCATGATAGTTTCTCCCCAATAGTATACTCATTAGTCTGCTTTTTTTTGTTCTATATTTCGCCTTTATACAACTACAATTATATATACTGTTATGAATATTGTACAGACTAAAAAAATTAGGGCTTATAGCCTTAAAAGGGCCATAAGCCTAATTCATGGACAGTTGTATCCTGACAATTATTATAATCTGGCCTTTATACTTATATACTACCTTTAGATCGTACCTTTTCTAAGAATTCCTTTTGCAGCCGTGGAGCTTCCTTATCTTCCTTAACTACCTTTATAACACGCGCCAAAGCTTTTACTAAGATATCCATGGCCGCCCTTCCCTTTTCTTCTGATGCATAACTTGCATTACCAACTACATTCTCAAGATAATCAGCATACCACCAAAGGGCATTATTTATACCATTTTCCCTAAGGTGTTTGAAACGATTTAGGGCTTCTACAGACTCCTTAGGAGCATAATCCAACTTTGTTTTTCCTGGGCAGCAAGCCATAAAAAGTGAAGTTTCCATTTCACAAGCATGACCTAATAGCTCTGTTTCCCAAATAGAAGCAAATTTTTCCCTTTCTTCCTTTGTCAAACAGGCAGTATACATCATATGATAAAAAATATAGTCAGTGGGTTCGTCCAATCTGCTCATAGCAAAATACTCCAACATATGAGAGTTGCCACCATGGCTATTGATCACCAAAATTTTCTTAAAGCCATTTGCTGCAATGGATTTTAATAATAATCCAAATGCTTCTAAAGCAAAAGCTTGAGGATAATTTACTGTTCCAGAAAAGCAAGCTGCTTCATGTACCTGCATCATGAAATAAGGTGGAAATACCACAGCTGGCTCTATTTCTGCAGCCTTACAGGCTAAAGTATGAGCAATAATGGCATCACAGCCTAATGGTAAATGATCACCATGACGTTCTAGAGAACCTGTTGGTACAATACACAATTCAGATTCTTTGACCAGTTTCTCAAAATCTTTAGGCACCAAATGTTCCCAACGCATTTTATTTCCTCCACTTCTTTTCTAATTACGCCATAATTGTGCAGTGATTTTCACATAAATAGATTAAACAAATTATTGTTTAATTGCTGTGTTGATATAGATTATTCCCGTTTATATATTATTAATGAAAAAGAATAATCTTAAGCTGCAACTATTAAACTTTCACAGCTTTTAGAGGTTTTTTATTTGTATTATAATATAGAATAGGTATATATCATTATACTATAAACTACATAATATAGCTAAGAAAGTAGGTGTAGGCAATTTGGATGCTGTTAAAGGACTTGTGGATTCCCTAGAAGAAAACATAGAAAAAGTTATAGTAGGAAAAAAGGACTCCATTAGATTAATCATCATAGCTTTGCTGTGCCAAGGTCATGTTTTAATCGAAGATGTTCCCGGTGTTGGAAAGACTACATTGGTCTCAGCTCTAGCTAAATCTCTTGATCTAACCTTCCGCAGAATCCAGTTTACTCCTGATGTACTGCCCTCTGATATTACTGGTTTTTCTATGTATAATTTTAGAACTGGAGAAATGGAATTTCATCCTGGCATGGTAATGGGGCAGGTAGTACTAGCTGATGAAATTAACAGAACCTCCCCAAAAACCCAATCAAGCCTTTTAGAGGTTATGGAGGAACGCCAAGTAACTGTGGATGGAAAAACTTATCCCCTTCCTGAGCCTTTTATTGTTCTAGCCACCCAAAATCCTGTAGATTACATTGGTACGTTTCCTCTTCCAGAAGCTCAGCTGGATAGATTTTTTCTTAAAGTCACTCTAGGATATCCCTCAAAACGTCAAGAAATGCTTATTTTGTCTAGATTTCAATATAGCAACCCCTTAGCTTCACTTCAACCTGTAGCAAATAAAAGGGATATATTACAGCTACAAAAGACAGCTAGAGAAGTAAAAGTTGCCGATGCCATTCGGGACTATATAACCTCCCTGGTAGGCATGACCAGGGATCATCCTGATTTAACCCTGGGTGCAAGTCCACGGGGTTCTCTATTCCTAATGAAAGCATCACAGGCCCACGCCTTACTGGATGGCCGAAACTATGTAATCCCAGATGATGTTCAAAAGATGGTAATTCCCGTCCTGGCTCATAGGCTAATTTTAAAGCCTGAGGCTCGCTTAAAAGAAATGACTCCTGAAAGGATTCTCAAATCTATTATAAATACTGTATATGTCCCTATAGGAGATTATTATTATGACTAAAGCTCTTAAAGGTTTTCTTTCGGTTACTTTTATTCTTTTATTAGGCGGACTCTACACAGGAGAACAAATATTTTTTATTGGATTTGGAGTATGTGTATCAATTTTGTTTTACTCCCTTATAACTGCGTTATGGGTGATGTTGGATTTTAATTATACCCAAAGTATAAGTCCTACTCAAGTTACCAAAGGAAGTAAAGCAGTACTTCAAATGGAGATCCATAATGATAAACTTTTTATATTCCCTTTTATAAAGATACACTATCAAACACTTGAATCAAAAATTACAGGTTCTCTTAAAGCATCTGCTTGTAGCATATTACCTTTACAACAGCATATTATAAGGGAGGAAATTCTCTGTAACATACGTGGAAGATTTCCTTTAGGAATTACAAAGGTAGAAATAAGTGATCTTTTTAATCTTTTTAACTTTACCTTTGATCTCACCACTAAATCCTATTATCGTCCCTTGTATTTAGACGTTTGGCCCAGAATTTTGCATTTAGATAATTTACCTATCCCACAAATTGAACATGAAGGAAATCTAAATGCTAATATGATGACCACTCAAGAGTTTTCTCACATCTCAGACATCAGGGAATATCATTTTGGTGATCCTCTTAAGAAGATTCATTGGAAGCTCTCCTCTAAGCTTCAAGAGCTTCTAGTAAAAAACTATGAAACTGATACCCAGCCTAAAATCCTATTATTTATTGAAACATCCTTTAGTAAGAATAAAGATATAATTAGCTATCAGATAGAGGACCAAATTATTGAATGTGCTACTGCCATTATTTACTATCTATTATCTAATTGGATCTCAGTTGAATTAATAATATACTCAACTACTCGCCAAGAATTATCAGCAAGAAACCCACAAGACTTTGATAGAATTTATGATTTTTTGGCCCAACTAACTTTTTCAAGTTCCTTTTCCATAACTGATGTTCTAAGAATGGAATACCATACTCTAAATAGTGGAACAGGTGTATTTCTTATAGCCAAAAATCTGTCGCCTCAGCTTTTTAATACCTTATTTCTAATAAAAGACAGTAACATATCTATTCTGTTATTCTATATACGTAATCCTCATAATCAAAAAAAAGAAGAACAACAGATTATACGAGAGCTTGAGGACAAAGGAATTAACACTATAGTTGTTGACATTGATAAGCGGTTGGACAAGATACTGGAGGTCTTATAAATATGAAAAGACTAAAATCCTTAGAATGGATAGCAAATGGGATAATCTTCGTGGTACTAACAGGTAGTTTAGCTCATTCCTTATTTGTTTCCATATACATATCAATACCTTTTTATAAAACTATTGTAATTACTTTGCTATTTTATTTGGTTTTATCCATATTTTCCATGTGGCCTATTATAATTTTCTTAGTTATTGGGACCGTTCCTATAGCTATTTGGCTTTTTAAAATACCTTTACCAGATAACTGGTTCATTAAAGTATTTGAATTTTTACGGTGGTCAATTTACTACCCTTTAGGGGGGGCTTCATTTGATGAAACCCTAGTTAAACCTTTTGTTTTCCTTGTTATCGGACTCTTTTCCATAATACTCTATATATTTACTATTCGTCTTCACTCCCTGATATTGCCTTTGATATTTGGTGTAACTCTTTTAGGAGTAGAATGGTACCTTGGACATACTTCTATAACACCATATATTTGGGGATTCACCTTTGCTATTATACTAATTATGGCAAACAAACGCTATGTAAAACTTTCTAAAATTGCTTATCTACCCAGCCATGGCCTTTGGTTAATGTGGACAATACCCTTTGCCTTAATTGCAATTACAAGTGCTTATATTCTGATTCCTAAAGATACAACTGCATTAAAATGGCAAACCTTAGAGAATGTAGTGGAAAATATCCGGGAAAATAGAATAGGCAGGTCTTCTTTTACACAAGCAAGACAACCTTTTCGCCTATCTTCCACTGGTTTTTCTGGGCCCGAAGGTGAACTTGGTGGACCTGTAAAACTTAATAGAGATATAGTGCTAGAGGTACAGGCTCCCTTTCCAGCCTATCTTCGTGGTAACATACTAAATCATTATACTGGAACCTCCTGGATGGATACTGTTATAGACTATAGATATAAGTTTTCCAACCAAAAGTGGTCAGAAACAAAAAGAATGGCCTTTGATATGGACGAAGCCCTTTGGGAGGATATAGATAATCTAGACTTCTTCATACACGAAGGCTTATTATCCCCTTATAAAATTACAATTAAACACGTTGGCATAGAAAGCAGTGTACTCTTTAATATACAATTTACAAAAAATATTCATCCACAAAAGAGAAATTCTTTTATAACATATTTTAATAACTCAAGTGAAACCTTTACATCAAGGAATATAAATGCTGATGAATTGTATATTATAGAAGGAGTAGTTCCTAGAAATGAAACTCCCGAATTTGCAAATTTAATAGATCAATATAGCAAGAAGTATCCAAAAGATTCCCATGATAATGAAATGTTATCTAAGGATGAATATATATTAGAAAATTATACACAACTGCCCGATACTTTACCTGATCGGGTTGTAAATCTAGCATCTTCCATTGTTAAAGATGCAAACTCTCCCTACGAAATGGTTATGGAAATACAAAATTATCTTAAAGAAAATTACTCCTATACTTTAGATACTCCCTATACCCCCCCTAACAGAGATTTCGTGGATTTCTTCCTCTTTGATCTTGAAGAAGGGTATTGTACCTATTTTGCCACTGCTATGGCAGTGATGTTGCGCTCAGTAGGAATTCCTACTAGATATGTAGAAGGATTTTCCATGCTAGAACATTCCATTAAAGGTGAAAGCAATGTATACACTGTCAGAAATAGTGATGCCCATGCATGGGTAGAAGTATATTTTCCTAACATAGGATGGCTACCTTTTGACCCAACTCCAAGATACCGTGAAAGTTCTGTAGAGCAAGATTTAATTACCAACCCAACCTATAGAGATTATATAGACGAATACCTAAGATATTATCCAGAATATGATGAAGATTTTCAGCAAAATGCTAATTTTGACTCTTCTAATCATGACCTTGCTGATGAATATAATAGGAACAAAATTTTTACAATCATTATAGTGATAACTTGCCTAATAGTTTTTATATTAATTGTTTTTGGCCTTGTGGTTTTGCTTTGGTATTATTTAACCAGAGTTAAACCTAAAACATATACAACTAGAGTAAAACTCATGTTTTATTACAACAAGATCCTTTGGCTGCTTGGCCTATATAGCTTTCCTCCACTAGCCGGGGAAACACCTTACGCCTATGCAAATAGAGTAGATGCATGGTTAATTAATGAAAAAACCAATATGACAGAAGTTACCCGGATACTAGTAGAGTATCAATACGCCTC
>JAAYKZ010000301.1 GCA_012522165.1 Clostridiales bacterium | reverse complement strand
GTTTTATACTATATATAGATGATTATCAAAAAATAGCTGGAGTGGTTAAATCCACCCCAGCTATAATTTGATGTTATTTACCTTTCTTCTCTTATAATAAAGGGGTTATATCCTTTAGCTTTTAATTCTTTTACCAATTTTTCAGCATTTTCCCTTTGAGCAAAGGCACCTACCTGAACTCTGTATAATACTTTAGGAGAACTGTCTACGGGCACATATTTAACACCCAAGTAATTACATATTCCTTTTCCAATAGCTTCTGCAACTTTTTGCTGATAATTGTCATCCAACATTAATCTGGCTTCTTCTAGATTATCCATAAAACCACATTCGCACAAAATTGCAGGCATAAGAGTTCTGCGTAGGACATAGAAGTTTTGATATTTTACGCCCCTATTCCTTAATCCAGTAGCTTTAACTAATTCCTTTTGTACCAATTCTGCCAGCCGTTTTCCTTTGCTGGATCCTGGATAATGAAATGTCTCTACACCACCATGTGTGCCCCATACTCCTTTGAAGGCATTATAGTGTATAGACACAAACAGATCTGCCTTAGCATTATTTGCTCTTTGCACCCGTACCGATAACTCCGTATCCTTCTCTGTATCGCTTACAAATACTACATCTAACCCGCATCGTTTTAGTACCTTTCCTAGCTTCTTTGCAGTTGGATAGTTAAATTCCCATTCCCTAATAACTCTTCCATCAGGCATAACCGGGGTTCTTTTACCTGGTGTATTAAGTCCGTGCCCATTATCCACAGCTATTTTATATGACATACCATCTCCCCCCTTTTCGAAACTACATAAAAACCATATCTATATAATCTAGATTATCTCTATTTCATTCTAGGATATATAGAATATTATATGCTACTATATATGATATTGTTCTCTGTTATGGGAGATGATACAGGGTTTTATTTTCCTTATAGATCTACTACATAGCTTCTGCTAGGGAGACATTGTATAGTGAATAGAAATATCCTTTATCTTCCATAAGTCTATCAAAGGTTCCATGCTCTACTAGTTTCCCTTTATTCATTACAAGTATATTGTCATACCTCTTCATAGTACTTTCGTTAAATCGGTGAGTAACTATAATCCTTGTCATCCCTTCAATATTCAAAACAGCATTTTCCACATTGATAGCCGTTTCGTTATCCAACCCGCTAGTAGCCTCATCCATAAGTAGTATAGGAGTTTCACGAATCAAACTTCTTGCAATAGATACTCTCTGTTTCTCTCCTCCTGATAGATTTTTTCCTCCTTCCCCACAGGAATAATACCTTCCCTTTTCTTCTATTAATTTTAAAAGACCAGCTCGTTCTATGGCACTATATAGCTTTGACTCATCAAAAGATCGAAACATACTTATATTATTCTCAATACTACTATCAAATAGGAACACATCCTGCTGAATTATGGAGATTTGATTGTAGAGGCTGTCTAGATTTATATCCCTTAAGGGTATACCGTCTATGGTTATTTGTCCATGGTATTCATTATAATAGCCTAAGATCAGCCTTAAAATAGTTGATTTTCCACTACCACTGCTTCCCACCACAGCGTAATTCTTTCCTTTTTCAAAGGTATAACTAAAGTCATCCAGGGCCCTATTATTATCTCCATAGCTGAAGTTTACGTTTTTAAATTCTATTGACTCTCTAAACTCAGATATATGTATTCCCTTATCAACCTGAGGCTCCTTTTCTTCTACCTCTTTTTCTATTCGATTGATTAATTCAACAGCAGCACGTCTGTTGCTGATTAAAGGTGCTAATTCCCTTACAGGGTTTAGTAAATAATTTCCTAGCTGAATAAAGGCTATGACTGTACCAATGGTCATATCTCCTCTAAAAGCTAAATAAAATCCAACAGTGAATATGGTAGTAAAAACAATTATAGAAGAAACATTACTATATATGTTAATGGTATCAGAAGTAACACGACGACTTTGTTTAGTGGATTCCAACTCCACATTCCTCTGTTTAAAAATCTCCAGAGCTTCCTTTTCAGCCTTAAAACTTTTTATGACAATAAATCCATCCAGTAAGTCCTTTACCTGTGCCACAAAGCTCCTGTTTTGATCCGAGGTTTCACTTTCTTTTTTGATAAGATTCTTTCCATACTTTAGAGAAAACAACATGCTTATAATACTGACTATGACCACACCTAAACCCAACATCCAATTCATGATAATCATAGCAATAGCCGCAGCTACAAAGGTCAACAGGATCCAAATCAAATCCAATGTTCCTAAAAGATAGTGGGTTTCTATTGAATTAAGGTCATTAGAAAAAGCAGAAATTAAGCGTGAAGAGGAACCTCCCCTAAATTCCGAAATAGATTTATTTAATACCTTAGAAAAAACACAGTCTTTATATTGAGACAGACCTTTTCTTAGATAACGATTCTTGTATTTCCGCATATGTACTGCAATAATTGCATAGGTTAGCATATAAATTGCTGTAATAGTAAGTCCACGTCTTAGAAGCTCATTGCTTAACTTTTCTACAGACTCAATAAAGTATTTAAGCATAAATGCCATAGCTATACTCATGCCCGCATTTAACATTGTGGTCAGTATTGTCATAGAAAAGTTTACAACATTATTTTTAAAAAACTGTTTTCTACATTCTATATTCCTTGCTTTGTTCACAATAATCCCCCTAAACACTGCTATGAAATATGTATAAGAATTTTGTATCTTTGAATTATTATAGCATTCTTATTTGGCATTATAAACTAATATTTACCAAATTATCTTGTTAATTCATTAATGTTTCATACAAATTCAATAAATCTTTTTTTAAGCCTTGTATTTCAAGTAGATTGGCTGTAAAATGTATTGGTCTCTTATCATACATAAAACGTGTAAATTCCTGGAAATAAAGTATATGGATAATTCAGGTTGTTTTGCATAATTGATAACTAAAACAGAATGGATCAAAAAATGTTTTGGAAAGAAGGAATTAAATGGCTGAGTATTATGCGATAGATGACATTTACAGTGAAGACGGGATACTGTTAATAAGCAAAGGGAAAAAAATAACCAATAATGTAATTGCAAAACTGCAAAGATATGGAAACTTAAAGATAGAAGACCTAATTATTTCTAATAATCAACAAAGCAAAAAACAACACAATCAGCAAAATAATGTTATTGATGTTACTATAAAAACATTTGAAACAAGAAAGAATATTCGAAGTAGTTTTCATCTAGAGCAGTCAAGTAAAATACTAAGTACTATAATCTTTGAATCTAAAACTAGACCTTGGTGGATTCACATTAATGCTTTAGGTAATTACTTGGACTGGCTTTATACACATTCTAT
>JAAYKZ010000300.1 GCA_012522165.1 Clostridiales bacterium | reverse complement strand
GCTTAATTAAGCTGCTCGTCTTGTCTGGGAATCCTGCGACCTAGATAAAGACGTCAACTTAGCAGGGAACCGAGCTTAGCAAAGCTTTGAGCTAAGAACGGAATCTATGAAGCTACTGAAGCCTGAACCTTGTCAGTAGGGGTCAGGTTGAGGGAATGTCAAAATACTGACTGCACTCGGAGAAGCTCTTGTGGAAGTGTTTTCGGACGTGGGTTCGATTCCCACCGCCTCCACCATACATAGCTAGACAGCCTTGATTCTTAATTAATCAAGGCTTTATTTTTTAGTATCTTCCATACTCTTTACTATAATAAAGAGTATGGACTACTAATGCCTTGTATCTTATTAAGATGATTGGGATTGATGAATTAAAGGTGATATCTTAGAGTATAAGCCAGATAAAGGAAAATAAATTGGCTTTATAGCAACTATAATCAAATACTTTGCTTGGTTCATATATATTGTTATAATTAGTATGATGGTAACATGAGAACTTTATAAGAGTATCTAAGATGGCTAAGTAATAGTGAATAAGAAAGAAAAATAAAAGTTTGGGGTAAGCGATATAATGGATATTCGAAGATCCAAAAATGCTAATAAGGAGACATTAATGGAAAAATTGCATATGAAAATTTATCGGAAAAAACATGATTATGATTGCATGGTTTGTGGAAGTGAGTTACTATATTCAAATGAATATAGTAGGGTAAAATGTGTGTACTGTCATGGTGATTTTCAAGCAAATGTAATGTGTAAATCTGGTCATTATATATGTGTAGATGATAAAATAGAATTGACGGTTTCCGATAAATAAGAATTGACAGTTCATCTCTAATTTCATCACATAAATCCTCGTCTGATTAGAGATATAATCCATAAACTTTAATGAATTTGGCATCTATTAAAGTTATCAACTCCCATCAAATATTGCCAGAAGTTTAATTTTACTGCCCTTATCTGTATAATACAATTAGTATGCAGAAGGGGGAGAACATAAGATTGAGACTTAAGGAAGGTTGGAAAATGTATATAGATATTAAGCATCTAAAATCCAAGGGTTTCAGTAATACAAAGATAGCGGACATGCTTGATGTTAGCAGACCTACAGTAATAAAGTATGTAAAAATGGAACCCGAGGAATTTTATCAAGAAATGGAAGGAAGAAGACATAGGAAAAAGAAACCAGACAAGTATGAAGATGATATTGTAGGATGGCTTAAACAATATCCACAAATGACAGCAGCGCAGGTATTTGACTGGCTTGAGGAGAAGCATGGAAATATTGATTTTAATGAAGCTACAATGAGAAACTATGTAAGGTTCATTAGAAAGGAATATGGTATTGTAAAAGATACAAACCCAAGGCAATATGAGGCCTGTGATGACCCACCTATGGGAAAACAAATGCAAGTAGATTTTGGTCAGAAGAAAGTATTTGATAATAGTGGAAAAGAAATAACCATTTATGTAATGTGCTTTATCTTATCAAATTCAAGATTTAAATATTGTGAATGGCAGCTTAGACCATTTAAAACTGTTGATATCATAAAAATACATGAAAATGCCTTTGAATACTTTGGAGGATATCCTGCTGAAGCAGTCTATGACCAAGACACACTGATACTTGTAAGTGAAAATCATGGTGATTTGATTTATACAAAAGAATTTGCGTCATATCTGCAGAAGAGAAAATTCAATGTAAGAATGTGTAGAAAAGCAGATCCAGAGAG
>JAAYKZ010000299.1 GCA_012522165.1 Clostridiales bacterium | reverse complement strand
GACTATTACTTAAAAAAGCTCCAAAATTCATATCCTATGTATTATGGGGCGTGGTTGCATTTCGGCTTATAATTCCATTTTCCTTTGAAAGCATGTTTAGCCTTATGCCACGCAATACGAATGCCGTATCAATCCCCCATGATATCATCTATCAGCAAAATCCGCAGATTAACAGTGGGATAGAAGTAGTTGATTCATTTATAAATAATTCACTTCCCGCACCGACTATTGGGGCAAGTGTAAATCCACTTCAGATTTATGTGGAAATAGGGGCATACATCTGGGTTTTTGGCATAATAGCATTGCTTGTTTATAGTCTTGTATCTGTTTTGCTATTAAAAATACAACTGAAAGGTGCACAATTAATAGAGAAAAACATCTTTGAAGCGGAGAATTTGAAAACACCATTTGTGCTTGGATTAATAAACCCCGTGATATATTTACCGGTTGGATTGAGCAAAGAAGAACAAAATTATATCCTCATACATGAACAGACCCATATCCATCGAAAAGACCATATCATAAAAACATTAGCTTTCTTAATAGTGTCCATACATTGGTTTAATCCCCTTGTGTGGATTGCATTCATATTAATGAGTACAGATATGGAGCTATCTTGTGATGAAAGAGTATTGAAATTAATGAATGAAGATATTAAAAAGCATTATGCTAATACTTTATTATCTCTTGCCACTGGGAAGCATATCCTAAATGGAAGTCCCCTTGCTTTTGGCGAAGGGAATGTAAAAGGAAGGATTAAAAACGTGTTAAATTATAAAAGACCAACTTTTTGGGTGATTGCTGTTACTTTATTTGCAGTCATAGTCGTTGCGGTTGGTCTGTTTACCAATCCAATCAAATCTAAACCAGACGATAACATTCTTACTTCGCGGCTATTACAGAATAAAACCGAGTATGTAGGCAATAACTCAAAGGTTGGAGCTATCATCTCTTTATTAACGTTTCCTAAAAATATAGTTTACGATTCCTTTGAGCTTTTTACTGATAGTGAGCCTTTTGCAATAACGGTCAATCTAAAAACAGATACAGAAACTAGAAATCTATATAGTGGTGAAGCAAATCAACAACAGTTTAAAGATAACGCTATAATTATGTTTGCTTTGATTGGGAACGTAGAATATATTAATTTCAATCTAGATGACGGGTTAGCCCCATATTCTCTGCAGTATACACGAGAATGGGCGAATCATCGATATGGAAAAGATGTGCGTGATTTTGCCATAAGCAAAGAAGAATTTAGCAAGCTGATTAATGGCACATCTGCTAATGGCAAAAATAAGGATGAAAATGAGATTGCATAATCCATAGAAGAAAACATTGCTTTTATAATGTCTTCACCGAAGCAATCTTCAAATCTGCATGCTTATATTCAGGCACAACAGGAAGAATATGAGAATATTAAAAAACTTGGTGGAGAGAAGGCTTTGCAGTATATGTTGTCACAGTTTGAAAGCGGTAATGTCGAGGGGCTTCGGGGGCATATCATGATGCAGTTGTGCAAGGAGCTTCTTGGAATGCGAAACAACGTGACTG
>JAAYKZ010000298.1 GCA_012522165.1 Clostridiales bacterium | reverse complement strand
CTACATACCTCAACTCTTTTGCTAATTGTATTACTTGAGGCTCACCCCTTAATTTAATTAAAGGCAATAGTACTGCAGCAGAAGGCTCAGAATTACGATAATTTTGTTCAAAGGCATTATCAAGGGCCGCTAAAAGATCTTTTGGCAGCAGTTCCCTACACAACTTTATAGTCTTATGTTTTCTAAACCCTGTTTCCTTATAATAGTCCCTTATTTTCACTCCACATTTTTCGTGAAGATAGATTTCAAACAAAATGGTCAATACAGGCGAAATAGCCCGAATAAAATCTACCAACTCTCCCCTATATGCCTTTATTTGCAAATTCAGTATATATTCATAAGCCACAATAATATCATCTGATAAAGCACTCTTAGGTTTTATAGGTATCAACTCAAAACCAATACTTTGAGCATTCTTTCTTGCTAACCCTATATCCAATGCCAGCCGGCGTTCACCAGCTTTTATTAAGGTTTTTACCTCATGGGAAATATAATCTGGTATAGTTTCTGCAATCTCAAGTGCCGCTCTATAATCATAGTTAGCAATATGTTTAGTTATTATATCTTTTTTGAGCATAGCATTTAAATTTCTGCTCTCTACAATCCTACATCGATTTACAAAATCTTCTTTATTATCCTCATTTAATTCCCATTCCACTTCTAAATCAAAATACTCACCTATATGCTCCGAATCATTAGATTTTTTTAAGGGCGTTGATACCTGTATAGGAATCAATCTATAATTACTCAAAATACTTACTATTTGTAGTGCAGATTTCATCTGTGGAGTACCAGATGATAGATTAAGAAGTATTTGCTCTCCATTATTTTCGTCTATTATCTTCTGAATATATTTAGTAAAATCATCATAAAAATAATCGAAATCATGGACATCTACTAAATCTCTCTTTTTTAATTTCACTACTTCACATTCAAAACCCAATTTTTCACAAAGCTTATTTAAATATAGTTCATAACGGTTATCCATTTCGTCATATCTGCAAATCTCAGCTGACATATATAAATATGCCTTCTTTGGCCTATAGACTCTACATATATGAATAAAGGCGCCATCATAAAATCCTCTTGTAGGGTCCGTAATACCCAAAGGTGAAAAAAGAATACAATCCCTCATAGCAAAACCTCCATCTACTTTTTGTTTCTAAAATATTCTGGTGTTACATTACATCCACCCATACCCAAAGAAGTTTTTATTCCTACGCCTGCATATTCTGCAAAAGACAACAGCATTCCACATAGGCGAGCCAACTGCTCAGGTCCCCTTACAGATAATATAACTCTTCCAATATAACCAGTTATACCTGCATCTTTAAGGTGAAAAGTAGCAGTACGCAGTGAATAATGAACAATTTTAGTGTATTCCATTAGATGAGAAAGCACCTCTTCATCCTCTAAAGTAAAACTATTTGAATATGCAGAAAATCGCATTAGTAGGCTTTGCAGTATTAATCTAGAGCTAGGAAACAAAACATATTCCCCTCCACTCTTATGAGTACAGGGCGTTACAAACTCAAGTCTATATCGCCTGCAAGGATTATCAGCAGCAAAAAACTGGGCTAAAAAATCCTCCTCTGACTTAATCTCTCTATTAACAGATGTAACATCCAAAGTGATTCCTTTATGCCTTAGATTAATTTGGGTAAGGGGCAAAACAGCCTTGATCAAAATATTAGAAAAATCATTATCCCAAATACCAATATGCCACTCCAATTCATTTTCAGATATCGGAATTACATACTGGGAAAAGGGATTTAAGATACTTTCATGAAGAATTTCAACAATATCACCAGGCAATAGCTCCATCAGTACTCCATGCATAATTGAACCCCAATTATATGAAGCTCTTTCTTCGCAAGTGAAAGAACATCTTAAAACAATTTTTTGCAGCACTTTCAATCTTCCTTTCTATCCGTCCCCTACCGAGACCAAATTTTAACTATGTGTTGATGCTAAAAAATTAAATACAATAGTACGTTTTCCAGCCCTAACGGGGTTAAGCTACAAGGCACAACATCTAGATAACATTATCAAACCTACATTATTTTCGTCCCCTCACGGAGGTGAGTTGCAACGTTGAACACATAGTATTTAATACACCTTTTAATAAAGTTTCCGTCCCCTTGCGGAGGTGAGTTGCAACTAGTCATTGCTGTAGGTCAGAATTTAGGATTATTGTTTCCGTCCCCTTGCGGGGGTGAGTTGCAACAGCACCTATCTGAAAGCCTTGTGTATCAAGGCTTTCAGAGGCTATTAGTGCGAAGGTTATAAAATTAATATTTTTACATGGCCAATTTTCATAGGAAAACGCCGCCAAGCCTTGATATTACTGGAGTGCGAACCTCCCGGCATTTTTCCCACCACTTGGGGTTCGCACTAATTTTATTAAATTAAACAAATGCAATATGGCATTTCCCCATTTCATAATAT
>JAAYKZ010000297.1 GCA_012522165.1 Clostridiales bacterium | reverse complement strand
AGTGAGGGCAGAAAATTGTTTAAGCGGCAACAAAATTATAGCATATTAGCAAACACACACATCTCCTGGAAGAAAGCCTTGAAAAGGGATTGGGAATTATACTTATTGCTGTCTGTTCCATTACTACTAACTATTATATTTAAGTATGGAGCATATCCAGGGCTAAGGATAGCCTTTATGAACTATCTCCCCGCTAAAGGATATGAAGGCAGTGAATGGGTAGGATTTGCAACTTTTCGCAAGGTGTTTAAGGACAGGGATTTTATTATTGCACTCCGTAATTCTCTAATTTTTAATTTTCTCGAAGTTATTGTAAGCTTTCCAATGCCTATTATTCTAGCATTAATGTTAAATGAACTTCGCTTCGCTAGATTCAAGAAAGTATCTCAAACAATTCTTTATTTACCTCATTTTCTTTCTTGGGCGATTATTGCTGGTATTGCATATACATTGTTTAGAACAGAAACCGGCTTAATCAATAACTTCCTAGTAAATGTAGGCTTAAGAGAGGAAGGGATTCCTTTTCTAACAAAAAATCTTCACTGGGCAGCTACATATCTATCAATTGGAGTTTGGGCCGGTATGGGATGGGGGTCTATAATATACCTAGCGGCCATAACTAGCATAAATGAGGAATTGTATGAAGCAGCTATGATAGATGGAGCAGGTCGCTGGAGAAGAATGTGGCATATCACATTACCAGGAATAAAACCCACTATAATAACCCTATTGATCATGACTCTAGGACGCCTTATGGGAAGTAACTACGAGCGCTTAAGCTCCATGGGAAATGTTAATGTTAAGGCAGTTCAATATCAATTAGCCATATATATATACGAGAAGGGTCTTGCAAGCGGTTCTGGATTTTCTAAAGCTGCTGCAGTAGGTCTTTTCCAGTCTTTTGTGGGATTATTACTAGTTCTGGCATCAGATAGATTTGCCAAGGTTCTTGGCGAAGATGGTTTGATTTAAGGGGGTGGGATATCGATGAAAAGAAGTGGAATAAAAAAGTTTACCTTTGTAGATTTTATTATCATGTTAATAATTACTATACTATGTATAACCTGTATTCTACCATTTCATCATGTATTATCAAAATCAATAAGCGATAGCTCCCATGTTCTAGCAAAAAAGATTTATTTCTGGCCAAAAGATATAAATTTTGAGGCATATATTGCAATCTTTAAAGATGGTCAGCTGACTCACTCAATGTTGTACTCTGTTTTAGTTACTCTAATTTTTACAGTGTTAGGGGTTATTACAACGGTCATGGCGGCCTGGCCCCTATCTAGAAAACGTCTAAAAGGTAGGACCGTATTTACTTTTATCATTATGTTCACTATGTATTTCGGTGCAGGACTTATTCCTACGTACTTATTGTATAGTAAATTAAACTTATTAAATACAATGTGGGTTTTGATTCTACCTCTTATTTTTGCACCCTATAACTTTTTGATTATGAAAACCTACTTTCAGAGCACTGTACCAGACAGCTTAGAGGAATCAGCATATTTAGATGGTGCATCCAATACCCAGATCTTATTAAAAATTGTCCTTCCAATTTCTAAGCCAATTTTAGCTACAATAGCCTTATTCCTAGCGGTGGGGCGCTGGAACGCATATGAAGACAGTAAGTTTTTTATTACATCAAAATCCTTGCATATGATTCAATATCTCCTGAGT
>JAAYKZ010000296.1 GCA_012522165.1 Clostridiales bacterium | reverse complement strand
TCAGATGCTGATGCATTAGGAATCCCTTTAGTAATATTGGTCAATGAGTATAGTGCCAGTGCTTCAGAAGTATTAACTGGTGCTGTTCAGGATTATGGTGTTGGCACTGTAATAGGCACCACAACCTTTGGAAAAGGGGTGGTGCAAACCATGAAGCCTTATGAGGATGGAGGGGCATTGAAGCTGACTACCTATAAGTATTTCACTCCTAAGGGTAGGGATATTGATAAAAAAGGTATCGAGCCAGATATAAAAGTAGAGATGACAGAAGAAGCAATGGAGTTTTTGAAGGAGAATCCTAGAGAAAACCTGCCCAGGGAGTTGGATGCTCCTCTATTAAAAGGGATAGAGGAAATTAACAAGAAGTTGGAGTCAGCATCTTAATAGTTCACCACCTATAGCAGAGTTAGGAGGCAGAGAGGTGCAGTTTATAAAACAACTCTTTACTGCATATTCACAAGCCATTACTAGTTTCTTCTATGTAGCAATTGTTTTGGTAGTTTATCATGAAATACAGAGGAGTGCCCAACTGGAAGAATCCTGGTTGGGCATTCTTCGCAATTCAGTGACCACCAAGCTATATTATGTTCTTCTTTATGGGTTATTAGGAGGATTAGTGGCTAGTTCCATCATTTTAATATTAGGTATCACTGTAGATTATCAAGTTATGCTTATTATATGGACCTTATCCTTATTTTTATCTCTTTTCAACCAACGCTATTTATGTCTATCCTAGTCTGTTGGAATAATATCCTTAGTTTCCTTAATTTTTGGATGGCCAGAGGTAAATGTCCCATCATTAATTGTCATAGTGGGTATACTTCACTTAATAAAAAGTATTCTTATATTAATAGATGGAACTCGAGATACTATCCCTGTATATATTGAACACCAAAGATTTACTCCAGCAGGTGCCTATATAATGAATAAAATGTGGCCTGTTCCTTTGGTTACTTATTTGACTACTGGCAAGATTGCCTTTCCCATAGTTGCAGTATTAGTCTATGAAGATGAGGCTATTACCCAGACACCTCTTGGCAGGGCTAAGGAATCTAGTTTCTGGGCAGCTTTTTATGGCCTTGTTATACTAATTTTAGGTATAGCCTCATATGGAATTCAATGGATGGCGTATATTGCAGCTTTAGTTACCCTTTGTCTACATGAATGGCTATGTGTACTAAATATAGGAGGACAACGAAAAGGAAAGCCTGCTTTTGTAGCCCCCTGGAGAGGTATTAGGGTATTAGATACCCTACCAGAAAGTATAGGAGAAAGGATGGGCATAAGAAAAGGGGATATAATTCTAACTGTGAATGGTAGACAGGTAAATAGTGAAGCAATGCTTAGGGAGATTTTAGAAGATTGTCCCTCTCTAATCTGGATGGACGTGCTAAGAAATGATAATGAGGCTGTGGAACTAGAGTATAAAGACTACGGAAAAGGTATAAATGACTTGGGGATTATGCTAATTCCCCGTACTACAGGGAAATACTATCTCTTTAACAAACATAATGGTTTGCTATCAAAAATATGGGGTAACTATATCAATAGATGATGTAGCAAGGTAACTTCATTCAAACAATAGTTTGTGTGAAGTTTTTCTTTTTTTTCGAACAGGCGTTCTAAAATATTATATAGTATGGTATAATGTAGGCTTGGAGGAGTGTGAAAAATATGAAGTTTCAAATAAAATCTTCCATGAAACCTCAAGGCGATCAGCCTAAGGCTATCGCCTCACTAGTGGAAGGACTAAACAATGGAGAAAAATATCAAACCCTCCTTGGTGTAACTGGTTCTGGTAAGACATTTACCATGGCTAACATCATAGAGAAGGTGCAACGACCTACATTGGTCATAGCTCACAATAAGACTCTAGCAGCACAGCTGTATAATGAGTTTAGAGAGTTATTTCCAGATAATGCTGTAGAATATTTTGTAAGCTATTATGATTATTATCAACCTGAAGCTTATATACCTTCAAGTGATACTTATATAGAAAAGGATGCATCTATCAACGATGAGATAGACAAACTTCGTCACTCTGCTACCTCTGCTTTGTTTGAGCGACGGGACGTAATAGTAGTGGCCAGTGTTTCTTGTATTTATGGACTGGGAAATCCTACTGAGTATAAGGAGCTTACCCTATCACTGCGGGTAGGTATGAATAGAGAGCGTAATGAAGTATTAAGAAAACTGGTGGATATCCAATACGAGAGAAATGATATTAACTTTGTAAGAGGAACCTTTAGGGTTAGAGGTGATGTGTTGGAGATATTTCCTGCCTCCTCAACAGAGCGGGCCATAAGAGTAGAATTTTTTGGCGATGAGATCGATAGAATCTCAGAGATTGACGTGCTAACTGGAGAGATTTTAGGCCTTAGAAATCACGTAGCTATTTTCCCTGCCTCCCACTATGCCGCTTCTAAGGAGAGCTTAGAGAGAGCTATAGCCATGATAGAAGTTGACTTGGAAAAGCGGGTCCAGGAGCTCAGAGAGCAGGATAGGCTATTGGAAGCTCAGCGCCTGCTACAGAGGACCAACTATGATATAGAGATGATGCGGGAGATAGGCTATTGCAATGGGATAGAGAATTACTCCCGATATATGGACGGCAGACAGCCAGGTGAGCCTCCATTCACTCTCCTAGATTATTTTCCCGAAGACTATTTGATCTTTATTGACGAGTCCCATGTAACCTTACCACAGATTAGGGCAATGTATGCTGGAGACAAGTCCCGGAAAGATAGTTTGGTGGAATATGGTTTTAGGCTACCAGCAGCCTATGATAACAGGCCTTTAAAGTTTGAGGAGTTTGAGGAGCGTATTAACCAAATTATATGCGTAAGCGCTACTCCTGCTGAGTACGAAATAAGTCTATCGTCACGGATAGTTGAGCAGATTATTAGACCAACAGGGTTGGTAGATCCTGAGATAGAAGTTCGTCCTGTAGAAGGACAAATTGATCATCTAATAGGACAAATCCAAAAGAGGGTTGAAAGAAATGAAAGGGTTCTAATAACCACCTTAACCAAGAAGATGGCTGAAACTCTAACCAGCTTTTTAAAGGAGATGGATATTCGGGTAAGATATCTCCATTCAGATATTGATACTCTAGAAAGAGTTGAAATTATTAGAGATTTGCGTTTAGGAGAATTCGATGTTTTAGTGGGTATAAATCTTTTAAGGGAAGGTTTGGATATACCAGAGGTTTCCTTGGTAGCTATATTGGATGCAGACAAGGAAGGATTTTTAAGGTCTGAAACCTCTCTTATTCAAACTATAGGACGTGCCGCTAGGAATGTCAACGGTAAGGTAATAATGTATGCCGATACCATCACCGGCTCAATGAGAAGGGCTATTGATGAGACCAATAGAAGAAGAGCTATCCAGATGGAATATAATAAAAAACATGGAATTGTACCTACTACCATTGTTAAGGAGGTACATGACTTAATAGAAGCTACTCGTGCAGCGGAAGAAGTTCCTGAATATAGGGTAGCTAAGCCCAAAACCAAAGAAGAGTTAAGGGAACTTATAGAAGATCTAGAAAAAGAAATGAAGAATGCAGCTGCTGCATTGGAGTTCGAAAAAGCAGCAAAATTAAGGGATGAAATATTTAAATTAAAAGAAGAATTAGAAAGCAGTATACATTGACTTAGATGTAAAGGAGACGAAAAATGGAAACACCGAGTATATTTGTAAAAGGAGCTAGGGTAAACAATTTAAAGAATATAGATTTAGAAATCCCAAGAAATAAACTGGTTGTATTTACTGGACTAAGTGGTTCAGGAAAATCTTCTTTGGCCTTTGACACCTTATATGCCGAAGGACAAAGAAGGTATGTGGAATCTCTTTCAGCCTATGCAAGGCAGTTTTTAGGCCAGATGGACAAGCCAGATGTAGACTATATTGAAGGATTGTCCCCAGCTATATCTATAGATCAAAAAACCACTAGCCATAATCCTAGATCTACTGTAGGAACAGTAACTGAGATATATGACTACTTGAGACTTTTATATGCTAGAATTGGCACACCCCACTGTCCAAAATGTGGTAGGGTAATAGAGCAGCAAACCATAGAGCAGATGGTTGACAGAATTATGTCCCTAGAGCATAGAAGTCGTATACAGCTATTGGCTCCTGTTGTTAGGGGAAGAAAAGGAGAGCATGTAAAGCTTCTAGATAGGATACGAAAGGAGGGGTATGTGCGTGTCCGTATAGACGGAGAAATTATGGAACTTTCTCAGGAAATTAAGCTGGAAAAAAACAAAAAGCATACCATCGAAGGGGTAGTAGATCACTTAATAGTAAAAGGGCGGATCGAGCAGAGACTGGCTGACTCCTTGGAAACTGTTTTGAAATTAAGTGACGGCCTAGCTCTGGTGGATGTTATTGGTGGAGATGAAATACTCTTTAGTGAAAAGTATGCTTGTCCCGAATGTAATATAAGCATTGAAGAGTTAAGCCCCAGACTATTTTCATTTAACAGCCCTTATGGTGCTTGCGAAACTTGCAGTGGATTAGGTTTCATGTCAGAAATTGATCCTGATTTGGTTATACCTAACAAAGAATTATCATTGATGGAAGGGGCTATTGTAGCACCAGGCTGGAGTACGCTCAAGGAAGAAAGTGTAGCACTGGCATACTTTAGTGCCCTTAGCCGGCATTATAACTTTGATCTAAATACACCTGTTAAAGACCTAAGTAAGGAAATAATAGATATTATCCTATATGGTACCAAGGGAGAAAAAATCACTGTAAACTATAAGACTAATGGTAGAAATGAAACTTTTACAAGCTCCTTTGAGGGTATTATTAATATCTTGTACAGAAGATATAGGGAAACTTATTCGGATTATAGCAGGGAATATATAGAAAGATTAATGAGTGAGAGGACATGCCATGCCTGCCGTGGAGCTAGGTTAAAACCTGAGGTATTGGCAGTAACTGTGGGCGGCAAAAATATCTATGAACTAACCTGTATGTCCATTAAGGAGATTATAAATTTCATTGATAATTTAGAGCTTACACCTACCCAGGAGATGATTGCTCGTCAAATTTTTAAGGAGATTAGATCCAGACTTGGTTTTCTAGTGGATGTTGGATTGGATTATTTAACTCTATCTAGATCTGCCAGCAGCTTATCTGGAGGAGAATCACAGCGTATACGATTGGCAACCCAGATTGGCTCAAGCCTAGTAGGTGTTCTATATATTCTCGATGAACCTAGTATTGGTCTTCATCAAAGAGATAATAACAAGCTTATAAAAACCCTTAAAAACTTGAGAGATATAGGTAATACTCTCATAGTAGTAGAACATGACGAGGACACAATGCTGTCCGCAGATTATATAGTAGATATAGGTCCAGGGGCAGGAAGGCATGGCGGTGAGATAGTAGCTGTAGGAACACCTGAGGACATTATGAATAATGGAAATTCCATTACGGGACAGTATTTATCAGGCAAGAAAAGAATAGAAATACCCAACGAGCGCCGTGTTCCCAATGGTAAATATATTGAAATAAAAGGTGCTAGGGAAAATAATCTCAAAAATATTGATGTAAAGATCCCCTTAGGTCTAATTACCTGTGTTACAGGGGTGTCAGGTTCAGGAAAGAGCACTTTAGTAAATGAAATATTGTATAAATCCTTGGCTAGGGAACTAAATCGAGCAAGGGTAGTAGCTGGAGACCATGATGAAATATTAGGAATAGAGTATTTGGATAAGGTAATAGATATTAACCAGGCGCCTATTGGTAGAACACCAAGGTCAAATCCCGCTACCTATACAGGGGTATTTGATGATATTAGGGAAGTTTTTGCTATGACTAATGAAGCCAAAGCCAGGGGTTATAAAAAGGGAAGATTTAGCTTCAATGTCAAGGGCGGTAGGTGCGAGGCTTGCCGTGGGGATGGAATCATTAGAATAGAAATGCACTTTCTACCTGATGTCTATGTACCCTGTGAGGTATGTAAGGGCAAGAGATACAATAGAGAGACACTGGAGATACGTTATAAAGGTAAGACCATTGCTGATATTTTAGATATGACAGTAGAAGAAGCTTTGGAGTTTTTCGAGAATATACCTAAGATTCATAGAAAATTGGAAACCTTAAAGGATGTTGGATTAGGCTATATCAAGCTAGGCCAGTCCTCAACTACCTTATCAGGAGGCGAGGCACAAAGGGTAAAGCTTGCAACAGAGCTTAGCAGGCGTAGCACTGGTAAAACCTTATATATTTTGGATGAGCCTACTACAGGTTTGCATACTGCGGACGTTCATATGCTAATAAATGTATTACAGAGGTTAGCCGATGGTGGAAATACCGTAGTAGTTATTGAACATAATCTGGATATTATTAAAGTAGCAGACTATATAATTGATTTAGGCCCCGAAGGTGGAGATAGAGGCGGTACAGTAGTGGGGGTTGGTAGTCCGGAAGAGTTAGCTCAAATGAAACACAGCTATACGGGACAGTTTATTAAAAAAGTCTTAGAGCGGGGCTATTAATAAGAACTAGAAGATATTGGATAAGCTTAGAATTTCTTTATCAGCAAGATCATGTAACAAAAATCTTAGCTCTGCAATATCGGATAGAAGTTGTTCTTTTTCTTGTAGTTTTGCCATTTCATCGATTTTATATATGGCAAGATCTATATCATCAATATCTTCGTGTTCTACAAGGAGCAGCCAATTTTTTTTGTGCTGTCCCCAAAGGCGGCGAAGCTCCATTACCTGGGCATCCACTTCCTCCCATAGTTCTTCTACTACAGCCTGGCGTATTTTTTCGGCTTGCTGGGCTAGTTCTTCCGATGTATTAGTAAGATACTTTGTATTCCACCATGCTAGGCCTAAAAACAAGATCAAAACTATGGTTATAGCGATAAAGGTTCTCATTGGGCTTACTCCTTTTGCTTAGGTATTATTTTTAGTTGGCCTTGGGTATCAAGATAGGCGAAGAAAACCCCTTTTCTATCTAGCCCATGTTCTTTCATTTTTGATAACAGCCAGTCTAGTTCCAGATTCGCTTTCTTTAAGTTTTTGTGCATAATACGTCCATCCATCACCAATGTTATTGGGATAGATTCCGGCTGAGCCTGCAATCCTAGATCTTCTAGGGTTGCAGTTTTTTTTTCGCTTTTGGGGAATACAGTTAGGTTGCCATTGGTTTCCAAAATAGCGAATTCTACATCATCTATGTTAGCAATATCTTTGCCCCTGAGCTGTTCTAGTAGGTCATTAATGTTGATTCTTAGCTGCCTCAGATTTTTTTGTTGTATAACTCCGTTTTCGATTAATATACTAGGGGATCCGCATATCAAGCCCCTAATTCGCTCACTTTTCAAAGACAGATAGGATATGGTTACCTGGGCAAAAACTAGGGCAAATATGGGAACAAGGCCTTTTGCTAATGGGATGCCTACATCATCAGCAGGAATACCTGCAAGCTCAGCGATCATTATTGCAATGACCAGTTCAAAGGGCTGTAATTCGCCTACCTGTCGCTTGCCCATTACTCTAACTACCACTACAACTACAATATAGAGAATAAGGGCTCTAAAAAAAACATTAAGCAATGCCATACTCCTTTTCTTATGCTTTCTATAAAGTATCTTGCCATTGCTTAATGTTTTTTATTCGTTGAGATATGTTTACCAACTTCGGGAACTGCCACCTCCACCACCAGAGCCGCCCCCGCCTTTAAATCCACCGCCGCCGGACCAGCCACCGCCGCCCCAGCTGCCTCCACCCCAGTTACCTCCTCTAGGACCGCCTCTTCGGCCGGTGAAGAGCATAAAGAGGATAAGACGCAGTATCCTACCGCCTAAAAAAATTCTATCAAATAACAAAATTAGTATGATAATTAGTAGAAACCAACGACCATCGCCGGGATGAACCTCTTCATATTGTTCATTCTGAGATGGAGTTGGAGTTAATTCACCTAAACTGTCAGTTTCTATATTGTATTCATTGTAAATCTCCGTGACTATAGCTTTATATCCCTCTAAGATACCAGTAGAATAATCACCCGCGGTGAAATATGGGATCATATAATCATCCTGTATCCAGCCCGTTTTGCTATCAGGTAATGCGCCTTCTAGTCCATATCCTATCTCAATTCTAGATTTTCTGTCTTCTACAGCAACTAGTATAAGTACACCATTATTCTTTTCTGCACTGCCAATACCCCATCCGCGAAGGATATTAAGGGAATACTCCTCTAAAGGGATGTCGCCAATAGTGTCTACAGTTACTACTACGACTTGAGCTCCTGTTAGTTCATCAAGCCTGACGCTATGCTGCATAATATACTGCTCTGTTTGATCATCTAAGATATTGGCATAGTCATTTACGTAAAAGTTTTGGGTAGGAGAGGGAATATCTCCTTCCTGTGCCCAGACACTTATTGGCATAATCAATACCAATATTGTCAATAAAAGAGATAATATCTTTTTCATTAATTATTACTCCTCTTCTTAATCACTAAAGTCCACCTTTGGAACTTCTTGAGCACCTTCCTGTGCCTGGAAATACTCCACTCTTTCAAAACCAAAGAAATTTGCAAGTATATTGGTAGGAAAACGCCTAATAGCGGTATTATAACGAGTAGCTGCCTGGTTATAGTCACGTCTGGCTACAGCAATTCTATTTTCAGTACCTGCCAGGTTATCCGAAAGCTGCCTAAAATTAGCGTCAGCCTTTAATTCTGGATAGTTTTCCACTACAACCAATAGTCGGGATAGGGCACTTGATAACTCTGCATCTCCTTCAATAATCTCTTGAGTACTAGATGCACCAGCTAGCTTAGCCCTAGCTTCTGCTACACTATTTATAATCTCTTCTTCGTGAGCAGCATAACCTTTTACAGTTTCCACTAAATTGGGAATTAAGTCATTTCTACGTTGCAGTTGATTGTCAATTTCGCTAAGCTTATTGTTTACATCTTCACTGTAGTCCACTAGTCTATTATAGCTTCCCACTAAGTTAAAAATAAGGAATAGGACTATCACTCCTATAACAATTAATGAAATCTTTTTACCGCTCATAAAGCAAATCTCCTTTCAAAAAATGGTTTGATAGCTGTGCCCTACATGCTATATACCTAGGATACTTTTACATAGTTTTATAAGAGATTTTTCAAAATTAATGTTGGACTTTTCGCTGCGTTTTCTTGGATTATGGGTTCTACCTCCCGCTCTTCTTACTTTTTGGGCAATATATCTTTCCATCAACAGTCTATCAATATTAGTCTCATCATAGATTAGGCCATTTTGATTTATTGCATAAGCTTGTTTGCCCAGAGCCATGGTAGCTACTCCATAATCCTGAGTAACAACAATATCACCTTTTTGGGTTTGATTAATAAGGGCAATATCTACTGCGTCCTTTCCCTGGGACACAGTAATAACTTGAGAATATCCATCTTCTATTATATGACTGGTGTCTGTAAACATTATTACTTTTAGTTTAAATTCTTTGGCTACTTTGACAATAATATCCTTAACAGGACAAGCATCAGCGTCAACCAAAATTCTAGTATTATGCAATATTAAATCCTCCAAAATTATGTTAAGACCTATACTTTTAATTATACATATATATACAGATAGGCACAAATAAATTTATAAAAAGTTCATAAATCTTGGGAATTTGTAAGATTCTGATACAAACATACTAGTGATTAGGATAAGGTTTGTAGAATAAAAGGATTATTTATGAAGGAATAAAGAAACCCTTGCCTAACCAATGTAGACAAGGGTTTCTTTATTTGCTTATAGCTGAATGTACCTCATTAATCATTGTCTCTATTCCTGTAATTCCTCCAGATGCTACATACCAGAAAAAGGGATCTAGGAAAGTTATATTTTGATTTTTATATGCCTTGGTAGATTTAATGAAGTCATTATCCATCACCTGCTGTGCAGAGGTTTCGCTTCCCACCACAGCAGTTCTATCTAACACAAATAGATAGTCGGGATCCTTATCAAGAATATATTCAAAGGTAACCTTCTGACCATGGGTGCTAGCCTCTATGTTTTCATCGGCTTGGGCTAATCCAAACTCGTTATGGATAATCCCAAATCTGGAATCGGCTCCATAGACACTTAAGCTGCCGTCATTTGCCATAACAAATAATGCTGTAGCTGAGCTGGATGAAGCCTGTTCATGAAGAGCATGGATTTCTTTTTCAATACTCTCAATTT
>JAAYKZ010000295.1 GCA_012522165.1 Clostridiales bacterium | reverse complement strand
TTCCGCATACTCTCCCGTCCTCCAAAAGCACTCAAAAGCAAGATTTGGTCTTAAAAGTTCACATTTTCTTCTTATGCCATCGACAGAATCAGAATACAGCCATGAATCATAGTCTAAATATATCTCATTGTGATTAATTCGGATTGATTCATGCAAATTAACTAAAAACATTTTATTATATTTATCACAAAAATCATGATCAGCCTTAATTGCTAAGGCATCTTCAAAACCCCTTCTATATTCCATTAGCAATTCAGGTATCATACCAATATTCTCTTTGTAAAAACGATATACTGAAGGTGGAGCAACAAAATGTATCCCTTCAATATTACCGCTTTTATAATCCCCCTGTATGACTGTAGGTCCGGCGGCACGACCGTAAAATTCCGTACCCATATCGCAAGATAAATTAGTTATTATACTTCCTCTATGGCTTTGTATAACAATATCGTAAGGTTCTCCCTTTGACAAATTATTAGGGACAACATCATAAGCAAACAAAGGAAGAATCACTTTATGCTTTCCCAATACAGGATACCAAGGAAAATCCGGCATTAACAATAACGTGCGATCCGTTACTTCTCCAAGCAAATAGGGAAGCCTTCCGGAAACATTGATTTCGATTTCTACCCTTCCCAACGTAGGGTTTTGTAAAATAATCCAATCACCCTCCCGAACAAATTCATTATATTCAATTCCGTTAACCTTCACATCTCTAACACCAAGACTTCTGTATAAGGTCAACACCATTGGTTGTTCTTTTACATTGTGAACATCAATTTTTGCATAATACTCCAGTAAATCACCCTTACTACGCTCCAACTCTAATTGAAGTGATTTTATCTCTCCATTACAATACTCTGATTCAGGTTTTTCCTTAGCTTGCTCAAGTATTTCATTTCTCCAAAGGTCATTATTGAGTTGCCATATTATTCCTTGAGAATGAGGCCTAGATGAAAAGGCTGCTAATGGAATAGCACCGATAAATAATAATATTGCTGTTGCTCCAGCTATTTTGGCCTTAACATTTTTTAAATTTCTAATTCCTAAACTAAATAAATTAGCAAGAATATATACAGACATCCCAAACATTAAAAACCACAATTTCCTTGACAACAATCCGATATTCATTTCAAGCCCATAATGTAAAAGACGTGCGTTTCCATGGGGTTCTTCAATAAATTGATTCAGCATAAGGGATATTCTGCTCAAGCCATTTTTTATCGGTGAAATAAGATACCATATTAAAAGCAAAATAGGCCATCCAAGTTTAGGTTGTAATTTCTTTTCCACCGAATAAGCAATAAGCCATGTAGATACCATTGATATTCCATAATTTACTAATATGTATGGTGTAACTTGCAAAGCACACTTCACAAATTCATTTGTCCAGTTAGAAACCCACACAGTGCAAAGTATCGTAAGTACCAAACAATAAATAAAAGAACACACTGTCCACATAAAAACTTTAGCCATCTGACGTATCCAAGAAGCCGGCAAAGTATTTACCAATTCGTCAAATTTTGCATTTTTCTCCTGTCTGGCATTTATAACCCCAAAACATATTGACAACATTGTCAAAAGCATCATAACAAAACCACTAGTTCTTAGAAATAAAAAATTATCAAGGTCGTCCTTCATAATAT
>JAAYKZ010000294.1 GCA_012522165.1 Clostridiales bacterium | reverse complement strand
TCTATATGAACCCTTACCTTTGCAGCTGTCGCTTGGGTAGTATCCAGTACTCTTACCTTATAATCTGTCAGCCGCATTTTCTTTAATTGAGGATAGAATATTTCTAGTGCCTTACGTAGGGCCTTGTCTAGAGCATTCACTGGTCCATCGCCTTCAGCTGCTACAACCTCTTCATTATCATCTACCTTAACCTTAACAATAGCTGAAGCACTATAGTCATTTTGCCAATGCTCCTCACATAGAACCCTAAAATCCTTTACCTCAAAAAAGGTTTTGGCTTTACCAAGGGCTCGCCTTATCATTAGCTCAAAGGAGCTTTCAGCGCCTTCAAATTGATAGCCTTCATACTCCAGCTGTTTTAGCCTATCTATAATAAGCTTGGTTTCTGGGGATTCCTTATCCACCCAGGGAGCTATCTTTTGTATCTTCTTAAGGATTGTGCTTCTACCTGATACTTCAGACATTAGTATTCTACGCTCATTGCCTACTAGCTCCGGTGGTATATGTTCGAAGGAATGCTGGTTTTTTTGCACCCCATCTATATGCATACCACCCTTGTGAGCAAAGGCGCTGTTTCCTACATAAGGCTGCCTTTCATTGTGGGGCAGATTGGCTATCTCACTTATATAGCGACAGGCAGATGTCAGCTCTCTTAATCCTTCCTCTTTTATACATTTCTTTCCTCTCTTTATTTGGAGATTAGGGATTATTACTGATAAGTTGGCATTGCCGCATCGTTCTCCAAATCCATTGAAAGTTCCCTGTACCTGAAGTACTCCCTGCTCTACCGCCATTATGGAATTAGCCTCGGCCATGCCCCCATCATTGTGGCAATGAATACCTATGGGTACTGTAAACTCTCGTAAAACATTATCCGTTATCTCGGTTATTTCAAAGGGGAAGCAGCCCCCATTGGTATCACAGAGTACCAGCCAATCGGCTCCTGCCTCTGCTGCCGCCTTCAAGCTTTTCATAGCATATTCACTATTACCCTTATAACCATCGAAAAAATGCTCTGCATCAAATACTACTTCCTTGCCCTTACTTTTGAAAAAGGAAACAGTATCATATATCATGTTTAGATTTTCTTCTAAAGAGGTTCTAATAATATCAGTGACATGAAAATCCCAGCTTTTGCCGAAAATAGCCACCACTGGTGTATCGGCTGTAAGCAGTGCCTGAACATTATTATCCTCCTCAGCCTTTATCCCCGGCCTTCTGGTACTGCCGAAAGCTGCTAGCTTTGCATGCCTTAAAGGACGCTCCTTTATCTTTTTGAAAAACTCCAAATCCTTAGGATTTGAGCCAGGATTTCCCGCCTCTATATAGTCCACGCCCAGAGCATCTAATCTTCTAGCTATTCTAACCTTATCATTTACAGTAAAGGAAATCCCTTCTGCCTGGGCTCCATCTCTTAAGGTTGTGTCGTATATAAATACCTTGTTTGCATCAGTTAAATTCCCAATTTTATCCCTCCATATCACTTTCATATATCATTTTATTTATAGCATTGACATAGGCTTTTGCACTGGCTTCTATCACGTCTGTGCTAATACCTCGGCCTATAAATACATCTCCGTTCCTGCCTATTTTTACTGTTACCTCACCTAAAGCATCTTTGCCGCTAGTTACAGCCCTTAGGTAATAATCCTTTAGATTTACCTCTACACCTGCTGCCCTATCTATAGCCTTAAAGGTAGCATCAATCGGGCCGTCACCGCAGGCCGCTTCTTGAATAACCCCTTCATCCTTTTTAAGTCTCACTGTAGAAGTAGCTATGGTAGAGTTACCACTGGATATATGGAAATACTCTAGGTCATAGATGGTGGGCACTTGAATTACTTTTTCCGAAAGTAGTGCTTCTATATCACTATCTGTTACATGCTTTTTCTTATCAGCCAAATCCTTAAATTTTTCAAACGCCTGGTTTACTTTTTCAGCATCTAGATGGGTATATCCAAGCTCTTTCAGCTTCTCCTCAAAGGCATGACGTCCAGAATGTTTGCCCAGTACTATCTGACTTTGTCTTAGCCCAATAGACTCTGGAGTCATTATCTCATAGGTTTCCCTCTTGCTAAGAACTCCGTGCTGATGGATTCCTGACTCATGAGCAAAAGCATTGGCTCCTGTAATTGCCTTGTTGGGTTGGATGTGGACACCTGTAAGATGGCTTACTAAACGACTGGTTCTAGAAATTTCTTCAGTTACAATCCCAGTCTCGCATCCATAAAAGTCCTTCCGGGTTTTTAGCGCCATTACTATTTCCTCCAAAGCTGCATTGCCAGCCCTTTCCCCTAGCCCATTGATGGTACACTCTACTTGGGTAGCACCATTTTGTACAGCAGCCAGGGAGTTGGATACAGCCATACCCAAATCATTATGGCAATGGACACTTAATATAACATCTTCTATTCCCTCTACATTTTCCACTATGGATTTTATAAGATTTCCAAACTCTCCTGGGGTACTATAGCCCACAGTATCAGGGATATTTATTACAGTTGCCCCTGCTTTTATAGCGGTCTCAATAACCTTAAACAAAAATTCCGGCCTGGTTCTGGATCCATCCTCAGCGGAAAACTCAATGTCTTCACAAAAGGACTTGGCATAGGATACCATATCCTGTACTCGCTTTAGCACCTCTTCCGGAGTCATCTTAAGCTTATACTCCATGTGAATATCCGATGTAGCTATAAAGGTGTGGATACGGGGACGGGCTGCATACTTTAAAGCTTCCCAGGCCTTTTCAATATCCTTTTCCACAGCCCTGGCCAATCCTACAATTACAGGTTTTCTTATATTTTGGGCTATGGTCTTAACGGCTTCAAAATCACCCTTGGAAGCAATGGGAAAGCCTGCTTCTATAGCATCTACCCCAAGCCTTTCCAATTGGGCAGCTATCTCCAATTTTTCTTGAACATTGAGGCTAATGCCCGGCGTTTGTTCTCCATCCCTTAAAGTTGTATCAAAAATATAAATTTTCTTTGACATCTTGACCTCCCTCTTTGACAAATATTTCACAATATTCCAAATCTTCTGGATTTAAATTTTGCTATTTTCTCTCAATAATCCCTTATGAGTACCCCTTACTAGTTTTTTAGGTTTGTTTTTGTAAGTTAGAGGAGGGGAAGATCCCAACCCCTAACTTTTTATCTCTATTTATTTATCCTCGATCCAAGGCATCATCTTTCTTAGTTCTTTACCTACCTTTTCTATTAGGTGCTCCTGCTCTTTCTTTCTGGTAGCCTTTAGGGATACCTGGTTAGCCTGATTTTCTAGTATCCAGTTCTTGGCAAAGGTTCCGTTTTGGATTTCCTCTAATACCTTTTTCATTTCCTTACGCACATCATCATTGATAATACGTTTTCCTACAGAGTAGTCACCATATTCTGCAGTGTTACTAATGGAGTATCTCATAAAGGACAGGCCACCTTGGTTCATAAGGTCTACGATTAGTTTCATTTCATGGAGACATTCAAAGTAGGCACTCTCTGGTTGGTATCCTGCCTCTACCAAGGTTTCAAAACCTGCCTTAATTAGCTCAGAGATACCTCCGCATAGCACTGCCTGTTCACCAAACAAATCGGTTTCGGTCTCCTCCTTAAAGGTGGTTTCCAGTACCCCAGCCCTAGTACCTCCAATCCCCTTTGCATAAGCAAGGGCATAATCTTTTGCTCTTCCAGTGTAGTCCTGATGAACAGCTATAAGGCAGGGTACACCTTTGCCCTCTAGATACTGGCTTCTAACAGTGTGCCCAGGTCCCTTGGGTGCAACCATAAATACGTCTACATACTCGGGAGGTTGAATTTGGCCAAAATGAATGTTAAATCCATGAGCGAAAATCAAGCCATTACCCTCTTCTAGATTGGGCTCTACCCTCTCTTTATATATAGCAGCCTGAGTTTCATCGGGAGTAAGTATCATAATATAATCAGCTTCCTTAGCAGCCTGAGCAGTTTCCACTACCCTAAGGCCAGCTTCCTCAGCAGCCTTCCAGGACTTGCTTCCTTTGTATAGACCTACTCTTACATCAACACCACTTTCCTTAAGGTTCAAGGCATGGGCATGACCTTGGCTTCCAAAGCCTATTACAGCCACCTTCTTACCAGATAATAATTCTAAATTCGCATCTTGATCATAGTACATTACAGCCATTTTGATATCCTCCTCTATCTACATCTTCATATTTTATCATTTTACTACCCCTATCTAAGGCGATAGCTCCTGTGCGTACCATTTCCTTTATGTCATAGTCCTTTAACATATCCACCAGTGCAGTAATTTTTTCACTATCTCCAGTTATTTCTACTATGAGATAATCCCTAGCAACATCCACTATTTGTGCTCTAAATATATTGATGATCTGGATGATTTGATGTCGATTTTCAGAATCTGCCCTTACCTTTATTAGTGCCAGCTCTCTAGTCACCGAATCATGTCCGATCTTGGATACCTTTATAACATCTATTAGCTTGTTAAGCTGCTTGGTAACTTGTTCAACAGTATATTCATCGCCTTCCACTACAATGGTTATTCTTGATATGCTAGGATCCTCCGTAACGCATACTGCTAAACTATAAATATTAAATCCCCTTCTACTAAACAATCCAGAAACCTTGGATAATACCCCTGGATGGTTTTCAACCAACACTGCCAATACGTGTTTCATCATCTTCCCTCCTCGAAACTGGAATTACATTTGCATTAGGATCTATAACAAATTCTCCTATGATAGGCCCCTTGTGTTCTAACAACTGCCTAATATTTCCTAAAATCTCCTCTTCTCTCTCTACCCTAAATGCCTCAATCCCATAGGCATGGGCTAGCTTTACAAAATCTGGGTTGCCTTTCATAGCTGTCTGATAGTATCTTTCTCCATGGAGCTGCTGCTGAATTTCCCTTACCATGCCCAAATAACCATTGTTGAATATCATTATCTTTACTTCTGCCTTTTCCTGGACTATGGTGGCCAGCTCCCCCAGGTTCATCTGAAGGCCGCCATCACCAACTATAAGAATTACTTCCTTATGCCTACATCCAAGTTTGGCGCCCAAGGCTGCTGGTAGGCCATAGCCCATGGTACCCAAACCACCTGATGTTATAAAGGATCTGGGTTTTCTGGTCTTGTAGTATCTTGCCGCCCACATCTGGTGTTGGCCTACATCGGTTACCAATATGGTATCCTCTGGTACCATATCCGATAAGGTTTTTATGATCTCCATAGGATTAAGCCCTTGAGTACAATGGCCTACGCCTTGCACTTTACTCTTCCATTCCTTAACTTTAGACAGCCAGCCATCATCTTGCCTATTAAGATTTTTCTTTAGCATCTCCTTAAGGGTAGTTTTTATGTCCCCTACAATAGGGATGTCTACCTCGATATTTTTACCTATTTCAGCCGGGTCAATATCTACGTGTATCACCTTTGCCCTTTGTGCAAATTCTTGGGTCTTGCCTGTAGCTCGATCTCCCATCCTGGCTCCTAGTAGAATTAGTAGATCTGCTTCAGCTACTGCTCTGTTGGCGGCATAAACACCATGCTGTCCCAAGAATCCTAAAGATAGTTCATGATCTCCAGGAAAAGCTCCTATGCCCATTAGGGTAGATGCCACAGGTGCCTTGATGGTTTCAGCTAGCTTAACTATCTCTTCTGTTGCGTTGCTAGAAACAGCACCGCCTCCTATACATATTACAGGCCGGCTGCTTCCTAAGATGGCTTTTGCCATTCTCTTTATCTGACCCGGATGTCCCTGATATGTGGGCTTATATCCCCTTAACTTTACCTGCTGGGGATATTCAAAATTTAACGTGTCCATAGCTATATCTTTGGGTATGTCTATAAGAACAGGTCCAGGACGACCTGTAGATGCCAGATAAAAAGCTTCTTTAAAAATACGGGGTATATCATTGACATCCTTTACCAGGTAGCTATATTTTGTGAAAGGCTCCGTCGCTCCAGTAATATCAGCCTCTTGAAAAACATCTCTACCCACCATTGATAGGGGTACCTGACCAGTAATGGCTACCATAGGAATAGAATCCATATAGGCTGTTGCAATTCCTGTTATCATATTGGTAGCTCCAGGACCGGAAGTAGATATGCATACCCCCACCTTGCCAGTAACACGGGCATAACCATTGGCTGCATGGGCGGCAGCCTGTTCATTACGGACTAGTACGTGATGAATGTTGGATCCATAAAGTGCATCGTATATATGTGTAACAGCTCCACCTGGATAGCCGAATATTAACTCTACCTTTTCCAGCTCCAAGGCCTTAACTACTGCCTCTGCTCCTGTCATTTTCATACTTCCTACACCTCCTACCGTGCTACAATAAACAAATGAATACAAAAAACCTTTCACCCCATTTGCAGGGGCGAAAGGTTACTTCCGCGGTACCACCCAGCTTTATCTGTACCTCACGGTACAGGCCTCTACAGGTTCTAACAAACCCTGGTCTGTAACGTGACCTCACGTCAAGCTCTACTAGAGAGATAAGCTCTTTCAAGCTTGCTTCTCGGGAGTGAGCATACAATCCAACCGCCCACCGATTCGCACCAACCATCGGCTCACTGAAGATAGCTGTGTTGGATCTTCTGTCTCCGTCATAGAATTTATACTAAAAGCCATTTTTCCTTCTATATAACTTTTTAGCCAAGAAGTATATCTACAAATGAATAATTATAATAATATTGCTGTTTTTTTATACATGCAGGTTATAATAATGCCCGACAACAGACCCCTTCCTCAGAAGAAACCTGCCGCCGGGGCTTTAAATTCATGATATAATGTTAACCAGCAAGCCCCATAAACTAGGGCATAGCTTAGATATACTTCCTTCTGATATCTTTCCAAATTTAGATTTGCTAACTATAATAGCATCCCTAATAAGTTTTGTCAACAACTTTTTTATTATTTTATTGAAATTTTCTTATAGGTTCATTGTATAATCAAATGCCATAGATAAAAGAAGACGATCATGGCTAGAAATTTATGTATTTCTATTGTTCACTTTGCTTGATTACCT
>JAAYKZ010000293.1 GCA_012522165.1 Clostridiales bacterium | reverse complement strand
GTTATGAAAAAGCAGGAAACTCTGATGATATTGTAGTATTTGATCTTTTCTTTAGAAAAACAACGGGGGACAGTGCTTATGCAATTGCTGCAGGCTTGGAACAGGCTATTGAATACATAGAAAACCTGCATTTTTCTGAAGAAGATATAGCATATTTAAGCGATCTAAATCTATTTGATGAGAAGTTTTTGGATAAACTGAAAAAAATTAAGTTTACTGGCGACATTGATGCTATACCGGAAGGTACTGTTGTTTTCCCAAATGAGCCATTAATTCGTGTCAAGGCACCTATCTTTGAAGCTCAGTTAATAGAAACTGCATTACTTAATATAGTTAATCATCAAACTCTAATTGCTACAAAGGCTAGTCGAATTGTTCAAGCAGCACAGGGAGATAGTGTTCTTGAGTTTGGCCTAAGAAGGGCCCAGGGCCCAGATGCGGGTATTTATGGAGCACGTGCAGCAATAATAGGAGGATGTTCTGCTACTTCTAATGTACTGGCTGGCAAGATGTTTGACATTCCTGTTCAAGGTACTCATGCTCACAGTTGGGTAATGAGTTTTCCCAGTGAATTAGAAGCCTTTAGAGCCTATGCTCGAGCCTTTCCTGAAAGCTGTCTATTATTGGTTGATACTTATGATACATTAAGAAGCGGAGTTCCCAATGCAATAACTGTTTTTAAAGAATTAAGAGAAAAGGGAATAGAACCTCTTGGTATCCGATTAGATTCAGGGGATCTAGCTTATTTAAGTAAGGAAGCTAGGAAGATGTTAGATGAAGCTGGCTTTCCCAACACAAAAATTGTTGCTTCAAGTGATTTAGATGAAGAAGTAATATGGGATCTGAAAGCGCAAGGAGCAGCAATTGATGTTTGGGGCGTAGGAACTGCTATGATTACTAGCATGGATTGCCCTGCTTTAGGAGGAGTATATAAGCTGGTTGCTGAAGAAATAGACGGTAAAATGGTGCCCAAGATAAAGATCTCAGAAAATCCTATTAAAATCACCAATCCAGGATATAAGAAGGTTGCGCGGCTATATGATAAAGATACTCAAAAGGCTATTGCTGATTTGATTATGCTGGATCATGAAACCATAGATGAGAGTAAACCCTTAACCATATTTGATCCTATTAATACATGGAAAAGAATGACTCTTACCAATTTTAAAGCCAGAGAGCTGTTAGTACCAATATTTAGAAAAGGCAAACGTGTATATGAACTACCTTCATTGATGGAAATTCAGGAATACTGCAAGAAAGAAATGGCCACTTTATGGGCGGAATATAAGCGTATAACCAAACCTCATGTTTATAAAGTAGATCTATCTGATGAGCTGTACAATTTGAAACAAGAACTCTTACAGCAGTATTCTTCTAAAAGATAAATATTAACATATAGCCCTCTTATGTAGGTATACCTTTATTGGTATCCATAACATAAGAGGGCTTTTATATTTTTCACCATTATTATGCATAAGACATATTATATATGTATCCATATATAGCCCAAATAGGCGGTGATAAAGATATGAGATTTGGCTTAGCTTTATCTGGAGGAGGTATAAGAGGAGCTGCCCATATAGGAGTTCTCATGGCATTAGAAGAAGAAGGTTTAGTTCCATCATGGATTTCTGGTACTAGTGCTGGCAGTATAGTTGCTGGTCTTTATGCCTATGGTTATTCAATCCAGGAATTAGTGGATATTGCTTTAGATCTTTATCGAAAGTATATAGATCTTGATTTTTTTGGATTGGCATGTGGATTTGGAC
>JAAYKZ010000292.1 GCA_012522165.1 Clostridiales bacterium | reverse complement strand
GCTAAAAAGAGATGAGGTGTCGTGGCTGAAAGCACCTCTTTAGTATAAGCTAGTGAATGACAACCCTAGAACCGACCTGCTGAAATAATAGTAGGCAGTGTACGCATAAAAAGCGTTAGATTTTTAAGTGGGAGAGGTCAATGAAAAGTCAATGATTTCTCCAACAAGGGTGGCACCGCGGGAAACGCTCCCGTCCCTTTCAAACTAATGATTGGGATGTGGGTGTTTTTTTATTATATATTAATAAAAGTTTAGTTAAAGGAGGAAAAAGATGATTACAAAAGCGCCAAGAGGCACAAAAGATGTAATGCCTAGCGAATCCTATAAATGGCATTATTTAGAGAAAATAATTCGTGAAATTACACAGCTTTTTGGATATAAAGAAATTAGAACCCCTATATTTGAGCATACGGAGCTATTTGTTCGTGGTGTCGGAGATACTACTGATATAGTCCAAAAAGAGATGTATACTTTTCTTGATAAAGGAAATAGAAGCATAACATTAAAACCTGAAGGAACAGCAGGGGTAGTTAGGGCATACATAGAACATGGTTTACACAATGTTGCTCAGCCCATTAAAATGTATTATATAACCCCGGTTTTTAGATACGAAAATCCTCAGGCGGGGAGACTTAGACAACATCATCAGTTTGGAGTAGAGGTTTTTGGAGCAAAGGAAGCGTCCATAGATGGGGAAATAATTGCTTTAGCTATGAAACTATTTGATAGTCTAGGACTTAAAGGATTAGAGCTTAATATAAACAGCATAGGATGCCCTAATTGTCGTCCTAAATATCATGAAGTATTAAAAAAATATTTGGAGGAGCATTTGGATGAACTATGCCAAACCTGCAATACTCGATATGAAAAGAACCCGCTTAGAATTTTAGATTGCAAGAATAAGGAATGTGGAGTTATTGTAAAAGACGCACCTATTATATTGGACTATCTATGCGAAGAGTGCAGTACTCACTTTGAAGAACTACAAAGTTATCTGGCAGCTATAGGTATAGAATATAAGATAAATCCCATGATTGTAAGAGGATTGGATTATTACAGCAAGACTGTATTTGAAATTATTTCTAATCAAATAGGCGCCCAGGGTACCGTATGTGGAGGAGGAAGATATGACGGATTGGTCAAAGAATGCGGTGGTCCTGATACTCCTGGTGCTGGGTTTGGATTAGGTCTGGAAAGACTGCTGTTGGCTTTGGAGAGTCAAAATATAGAGATACCTCAGCAAAAGGCCAGGGATATTTACTTTGTAACCATTGGTCAGCAAGCAAGATATAAAGCCTTTGAGCTATTACAGCTTATGAGGGCTAACGATATCCTAGCAGATATGGATCATGTAGGTAGAAGCGTAAAAGCACAATTTAAGTTCGCTGACAAAGCCAGTGTTTCATGGGTATGTATTCTTGGAGAAGAGGAAATACAAAATAACCAAATCAAGGTTCGGTCTATGGAAGATGGTAGTGAAGAATTAGTATCCCAAGATAAAGTTGTTGATTACTTAAAGAGCAAAAAAGGGGCGGTGAAATAAGATGGGAGAATCGATTAAAGGACTTAAAAGAACTCATATGTGCGGTGAGCTCACATCGCAAAATGTAGGTGAGGATGTAGTTCTCATGGGATGGGTGCAAAGACGACGGGATTTAGGCGGCCTCATTTTTGTTACTCTAAGAGATAGAACAGGAATAATACAGCTGGTTTTCGACCAAGATGATTCTAATGACCTCTTTAACAAAGCAGCTACTTTGCGTAGTGAATATGTTATTGCTTGTAGGGGACAGGTTATAAACAGGGCCCCAGAAGCCATTAATCCTAACATGGCCACAGGCGAAATAGAAGTAAAAGCAGAGGAGCTTCGAGTCTTATCAAAATCAGAGACGCCACCCTTTTATATTGAGGATAATACCAACGTAAGCGAGGCGTTAAGATATAAATACAGATATCTAGATCTTAGAAGGCCTGAAATGCAGAGAAACCTTATGATTAGGCATAAAATAGCAAGTCAAGTAAGGAATTTTCTAAACGAAAGAGGTTTTTTGGAGATTGAAACCCCTATGCTAACCAAAAGTACTCCAGAAGGTGCTAGGGATTATTTGGTACCTAGCAGAGTTCACCCTGGCAAGTTTTATGCACTGCCTCAATCTCCCCAGCTATTTAAGCAGCTGTTAATGCTTGCTGGCTATGATAGATATTATCAAATTGTTAGATGTTTTAGAGATGAGGACCTGCGGGCTGATAGGCAGCCTGAATTTACCCAGATTGATATAGAGATGTCCTTTGTAGAAGTTGATGATGTCTTGGCTATTAACGAGGCACTGATTGCCTATATTTTTAAACAGGTTTTAGACGTAGATATTCCAATCCCTTTTAAGCGTATGACCTATAAAGAGGCTATGGAAAGGTATGGTTCAGATAAGCCTGATACTAGATTTGGATTGGAGCTTGTTGATGTTAGCTCCTTTGTTGCCAATTCGGAATTTAAGGTATTTTCCGGAGCAGTTAAAAAAGGTGGCAGTGTCAGGGCCATAAATGCAAAAGGGGCCGGAGCTAAGTTTTCGAGAAGAGATATTGATTCCTTAGGTGAGTTTGTCAAGACCTATAGAGCAAAGGGCTTGGCTTGGATAAATGTTACACCAGAAGGCGTTAAATCACCCATAGCTAAGTTTTTAAGCCAGGAAGAGCTTAACGAAATTTTAAATCAACTAAATGCTGAGCCTGGAGATCTTCTATTATTTATAGCTGATGAAAATGAAGTTGTATTTCAGGCCCTTGGACAATTGAGATTAGAGCTGGCGAGACGTCTTGACATAGTTCCAAAAGATGAATATAACTTATTATGGATTACTGAATTTCCTCTATTTGAATATGACCAAGAAGAAGGTAGATATGTAGCAAAACATCATCCATTTACCTCACCTATGGATGAAGACTTGCATTTATTGGAGTCTGAGCCAGAAAAGGTGCGAGCAAAAGCCTATGATATGGTGTTAAATGGTAATGAAATAGGTGGTGGAAGCATAAGAATCCATGATATTTCCCTGCAGGAGAGAATGTTTAAGGCCTTAGGCTTTACCATGGAAAATGCATGGGAGCAGTTTGGATTCCTGTTGGAGGCCTTCAAATTTGGGGCGCCGCCTCACGGAGGAATTGCTTATGGTCTTGACCGAATTGCAGCATTGTTAGCAGGCAAAACCTCTATTAGAGACGTAATTGCATTCCCTAAAGTACAGAATGCATCTGATCTCATGACCAATGCACCTTCATTTGTAGATGAAAAACAACTTAATGAACTTCATATAAGCGTAGATAAAAAGATAGAAAATAAGGATGTTTAGTTTTTGAAAAATTGGTTATGTATAATCATATGAAAAATATCGGCTTTAAAGGACTGATGTATGTGAGAGAGATTGGCAAAGTTGCCGATATAAAAGAAAAAACCGCTATCATTAAGATAGAAAGAAGATCTAGCTGCGGATCATGTACAGCTTGCGGTATGAGAAAAGATCAAAATGAAATTTTACTGCCTGTAGCTAATGATCTTGGTGCTAAGCTTGGAGATTGGGTAGAGCTAGAACTAAAGTCAATCTCCATTCTAAAAGCATCTGCTATAGTATATGTGATACCATTAATTGCCCTTATATTAGGTGTAATAGGAGGATATGCTCTAGCAGAGCAATTATCCAAAGATACTGAATTATACGGAGCAATTGGCGGTATAATACTTACTATACTCTCATTTCTAGGTATAAGAGCAGTAGATCCTTTGTTTAATAAAAAAGGAGATTACACTCCTAAGATGATATCAATTATAAATTTATCTTCGAAAGGAGAAATGGAAGATGGCAAATGATAAAGTAGTTATTTTGGACTCAAATAACTTTGAGCAAGAAGTTATGAATGCTGATATACCTGTATTAGTAGATTTTTGGGCAGCTTGGTGTGGTCCATGTAAGATGATTGCACCCATAATTGATCAATTAGCCGATGAATTTGACGGCAAGGTTAAGGTTGCTAAGGTAAATGTAGATGATAACAGAGATCTGGCGTCACAATTTAGGGTCATGAGCATTCCAACATTGATTTTATTTAAGGATGGTGAAATAGTAGATCAAATAATGGGTGCTAGACCTAAGGCCGAATTAGAAAAATTTATACAAAAAGCTCTATAAAAAGCTGGATTTATACCAGCTTTTTTAATATTTATTCATTAAAGTCCTTGTCAAAGTAGGATAATGTAATTATAATAAGACTAATGATGTCGAATATTTTATCTAAAATTCTTAAAAACGTATGGAGGTAGTAATGAAGTGATAAGCTTAAAAGAAGTATTTAAAGTAGATCCCGAAGTTGCCGAAGCTATGGAAAAAGAATTTGGCAGGCAGCAAAGGCATATCGAGCTAATAGCTTCCGAAAATTTTGTTAGCTTAGCAGTAATGGAAGCTATGGGTAGCCATCTTACAAATAAATATGCAGAGGGTTATCCGGGTAGAAGGTATTATGGTGGCTGCGAATATGTAGATATAGTTGAAGAGCTAGCTATAAACCGGGCAAAGAAATTATTTTGTGCAGAACATGCCAATGTTCAGCCCCATTCAGGTGCTCAGGCAAATATGGCGGTGTATTTTGCTGTTTTAAAGCCTGGTGATACTATCTTGGGTATGAATTTGGCTCATGGGGGGCATTTAACTCATGGTAGCCCTGTAAATATATCAGGTACCTATTTTAATATTATTCCCTATGGTGTTGACTCAGAAACAGGGTATATAGATTATCAGCAATTAAGAAATTTAGCTCTTGAACACAAACCAAAGTTAATTGTAGCTGGAGCAAGTGCTTATTCTAGGACTATAGATTTTAAAAAGTTTAGAGAGATAGCTGATGAAGTAGGCGCATATCTGATGGTGGATATGGCACATATAGCAGGGTTGGTAGCAGCAGGCTTGCATCCTAATCCAGTCCCTTATGCAGATTTTGTTACTACCACCACCCATAAAACTTTAAGGGGGCCTAGAGGAGGATTGATCCTGTGTAAGAAAGAACATGCAAAGGCCATAGATAAGGCTATTTTCCCAGGAACGCAGGGTGGACCCCTTATGCATATTATTGCTGCCAAAGCTGTTTGTTTATTAGAGGCTTTAAGTCCAGAATTTAAAGAATACCAGCAAAGAATTGTTGATAACGCAAAGGCTTTAGCTGAGGCTTTAAAGGCTGAAGGATTTGATCTGGTTTCAGGAGGAACAGACAATCACCTTATGACCATAGATCTCAGGAGCAAAAATATAACTGGTAAAGATGCGGAAAAGATTTTGGACAGTGTAAGAATAACTACCAATAAGAATACCATCCCAAATGACCCTCAAAGCCCATTTGTAACAAGTGGTATTCGAATAGGAACTCCAGCTGTAACCACTAGAGGTATGGGAACTGAAGAAATGAAGATCATTGCAAAGGCTATTGCCCTTGCTTTGGAGGATGTTGAAAGCAATGGCAGCAAGGTTTTGGAGATTGTAGATGACTTATGCAATAGATTTCCCTTATACCCTGGCGGATTATTGAAATAATTTTTCCCTGTTATTCTACATTTATATTATAAATGGTATAATGGCTATTGAAGGTTGGCTCCATCACCAATATAGAGACAATAACAAGTTTTCTAAAGTCAGATCAGTGAAGGCGCCATATATCAATAGCCATTTCATTAATATAGAGATAATCTTAAAACTAAACAATAGCTTAATTTTATGTAAGTGTTATTAGTTATGTAGTGATTAAGGATGCTATGAAGGGTTTGCTATTTTTCTAAAGTGGTATTGTGCATAACTGTCATGATACTAAAACAAATTGATAAAGGAGGATTACAAATGATAACAAATATGCCTTTAGCAGCCCGTATGAGGCCAGAAACATTGGAGGAGTTTATTGGACAGGAACACATCGTGGGTAAGAATCGACTATTATATAGGGCTATAAAGGCTGACAGGCTCACCTCCGCTATATTTTATGGACCGCCTGGCACTGGCAAAACAACTTTAGCTAAGATTATATCAAAAGAGACCCAATATCCATTTAAACAATTAAATGCTGTGTCGGCCGGGGTAAAGGAGATACGGGAAATAGCACAAGAAGCACGAAATTATCTACTCAATCCCAAAGGTAAAGTAATTTTGTTTTTTGATGAAATACATAGACTAAATAAGGGACAACAGGATGCACTACTTCCATATGTAGAAGATGGTACCTTTATTCTTATAGGTGCAACCACTGAAAATCCATATTTTGAGGTAAACAAAGCCTTACTATCTAGATCTACGATTTTTCGCTTCCATCCTTTGACTGATGAAGATTTGAAAAAACTAATTTATACTTGCCTTAACAGTAAGGAGAAGGGATTGGGTAATCAAAAAATAGAAATAGAACCAGAAGCAGTGGACCATATTATTCGCATGAGTGAAGGGGATGCTAGAGCAGTATTAAACGCCTTAGAGTTAGCAGCTTTAACTACTCCCCCCAACGCTGATGGGGTAATATTCATAACATTGGAGGTAGCACAGGAATGTGTTCAGCAAAAGGCTATAAGGTACGATAAGGATGGAGACAATCATTATGATGTTGTTAGCGCTTTTATCAAAAGCATGAGAAATTATATGGAACCAGATGCTGTACTGCACTGGTTGGCACGTATGATTGAAAGTGGGGAGAAACCCGAATTTATTGCTAGAAGAATCATCATAGCTGCAGCAGAAGATGTGGGAATGGCTAACCCTGCTGCTTTGCAAGTAGCGGTAGCCGCAGCACAAGCCGTGAAAATGGTGGGCTGGCCTGAAAGCAGGATTATTTTAGCCATGGCAGCTTTAATGGTGGCTTGTTCGCCAAAATCCAATTCGGCGTGTGTAGGCATTGATAAAGCTTTGGAGGATGTTCGTAATAAAAAGATAGGAGAGGTTCCTATAAACTTAAGAGATTCTCATTACCCAGGAGCAGCTCAGTTAGGACATGGAAAGGGTTATAAATATTCTCATGATTATCCGGGAGGTAGGGCAGAACAGCCATATATGCCAGATGAACTAAAAGATGTTCAATATTATTTTCCTAAAAATTCTGGAGCAGAAGCAAGAATAAAGGAACGGCTTGAACAAATACTAAAAAGCAAAAGAAAATAAAATCTACAAAGCAAGTCTAAATTAAAGTTGACAAAAATACTAGGATATGGTACTATTTTTTTGTTATTAAAGTATAGTAATTTAGTCGGGATTTGGAGGTGTTACTTTGAAACTCTCTACCAGAGGTAGATACGGTCTTAGAGCCATGTTTGATCTAGCTATGAATCAATCTCAAGGACCCATCCCTCTTAATGAAATAGCCAGTAGGCAAAATATTTCGGAGGCCTATTTAGAACAGCTATTTGCTACCATAAGAAAGTCTGGGCTAGTTAAGAGTGTTCGTGGAGCTTATGGTGGTTATCTGTTGGCAACGTCACCCGACAAAATCTCTGTAGGTCAGATATTAAGAGCTTTAGAAGGTAATATTGCACCAGCTGACTGCGTTAGAGATGATGACGATGGTATTGAATGTATAAGCGCTGATGCTTGTGTAACAAGGATAGTATGGGAAAAAATCAGGGATAGTATAAATCAAGTGATAGATTCCATAACCCTGGAAGATATGGTTCGAGAGCACAAATCAATATGTAAGGAAACAGAATATACCAACGTAAAATGTACTAGCTAATTAAGATAACATTAATCATTTTAGGTTTACTGTGAAAGGAGTCCTTTAGATGAAAAGGAGCATCTATTTAGATCATGCAGCAACTACTTATATGAAAAAAGAAGTATTAGACGCCATGATACCTTATTTTTCACAAAATTACGGAAATCCCTCTAGTGTTCACAGCTTTGGTCGAGAAGCCCGTAAGGCTATAGATAAGGCTAGAGAGCAGACAGCTAAAGTTCTTAATGCAAGGTTTGACGAGATCTTTTTTACAGGCGGTGGTACTGAGTCTGACAACTGGGCTATAAAGGGAGTTGCATTGGCAAATCAGAATAAGGGAAAACATATAATAACTTCTGCAATTGAACATCATGCTGTATTATACACCTGTGAATTTCTTGAGAAGAATGGCTTTGAGGTTACTTATTTACCAGTAGATTCTTATGGTATGGTAGACCCTCAGGATGTTGAGAAAGCCATAAGGCCAGATACAATCTTAGTTTCCATAATGTTTGCCAATAATGAAATAGGTACCATTCAACCTATCAAGGAAATTGGAGCAATTACAAAAGAAAAAGGTGTGTACTTTCATACTGATGCTGTTCAGGCAGTAGGCCATGTGGATATAGATGTTAATGATATGAACATAGATCTGTTGTCTTTGTCTTCTCATAAGTTTTATGGCCCTAAGGGAGTTGGGGCATTGTATGTGCGAAAGGGAACAAAGCTAACTCCTATATTCCATGGGGGAGCTCAAGAGCGCAATCGTCGTGCTGGCACTGAAAATATTCCTGGTATCATAGGTTTGGGTAAGGCCATTGAGTTGGCTTATGAAAATATGGAGGAGAATAACAAGCACCTTATTCGTTTAAGGGATAAGCTTATAAATGGTATTATGGATAGAATTGATAATGTTAGGCTTAATGGCCATCCTACTTTAAGACTCCCTGGAAATGTAAATATGAGTTTTGAATATATAGAAGGGGAATCATTGCTTTTGAGTTTAGATTTAAAGGGCATTGCAGCATCTAGCGGTTCTGCATGTACTTCAGGATCTTTAGATCCTTCCCATGTATTGTTAGCCATAGGTTTATCTCATGAGATTGCTCATGGATCTTTGCGAATGACATTGGGAGATGAAAATACTGATGAAGATATAGATTATGTTTTAGAAGTACTGCCACAAATTGTACGAAGGCTTAGAGAAATGTCACCCTTGTTTATCCAAGAAAAAGGAGGATGCCAATATGTATAGTGAAAAAGTTATGGATCATTTTATGAATCCCCGTAATGTTGGAGAGATAGAAAACCCTGATGGAGTAGGGGAAGTTGGAAATGCAAAATGTGGAGATATAATGAGAATATCATTAAAGGTGGAAAATGATGTTATTGTTGATGTAAAATTTAAGACATTTGGTTGTGGTGCTGCTATAGCTACTAGCAGTATGGCTACAGAGTTGGTAAAGGGTAAGACTATAGATGAGGCATTAGCCATAACCAATAAGGCTGTTGCAGATGCTTTGGATGGACTGCCTCCAGTAAAAATGCATTGTTCGGTGTTAGCAGAAGAGGCTATACGAAAAGCAATAGAGGATTATAAAGAAAAACAAAAAAACAAGGTGGGTGTATGAATAAAAAAAGGGTGTTAATAGGCATGAGCGGCGGAGTGGACAGCTCCGTTGCTGCCTACATTCTAAAGGAACAGAGATATGAGGTAATAGGGGTTACCATGCAAATATGGCCCGATTTGCCCGGTCAAGTACGAGAAAAAGAAGGGGGATGCTGCTCCCTTTCAGCAGTTGATGATGCTAGAAGAGTAGCTAATCATATAGGTATACCCTTCTATGTCATGAACTTTAAAGAAGTATTTCAGGACAAGGTCATAGACTATTTTATTGATGAATATGTAAAAGGTAGAACTCCCAATCCCTGTATTGCTTGCAATCGTCATATAAAATTCGATAGATTTCTTAAAAAAGCCTTAGAATTAGATGCCTTTTATGTTGCTACCGGACATTATGCACACATAATATATGATAATCAAAAACAGCGTTATCTTTTGAAAAAATCTGCAGCAGTGGGAAAAGACCAGACCTATGCTCTCTATTCTATGACCCAATACCAACTGGAGCATACTCTATTTCCCCTTGGTCAATATACAAAGGATCAAGTTAGAGATATAGCTAAAAAAATAGGCTTGACAGTAGCTAACAAGCCTGACAGTCAGGAAATATGCTTTGTAGATGATAACGATTACGGTAAGTTTATAGAACAGCAACTTGATCGAGAAATTAAACCTGGAAATTTTGTAGATACTCAAGGAAATGTATTAGGACAACATAAAGGAATTATCCATTATACAATTGGACAACGTAAAGGATTAGGAATAGCTTTAGGAAAACCTATGTATGTTGTGGCCATCGATGTTGACAATAACACAGTGGTACTGGGGGAACATCATGAAGTATTTTCTAACCAAATGATAGTGGAGCAGATAAATCTAATTTCCCTTTCCTCCCTAACAGAGCCCAGAAGAGTAAAGGTAAAAATACGCTACACTGCACCTGAAGCCCCGGCTATCTTGTATCCTATAGAGGATAACAAAATAAGAGTAGTATTTGATGAGCCCCAAAGGGCCATAACGCCTGGCCAGGCTGCAGTTTTTTACGAGGATGACTATGTTTTAGGTGGAGGAATAATAGAGTGTAGCTTAAATTCAAATTAAATTATAGACTATTTATAGATATGGTCAGCTAGTTGGAGAGAAATTCTCCCTATGCTGGCCATGTTTTTTTGTCTATCTTATTATTTTC